>DAOVJS010000160.1 GCA_030673105.1 Spirochaetota bacterium | reverse complement strand
TCAGTGCTGAGCTTACCATGAAGTTTTTCAGCGGTATTTTCCGGGAGCCCGGTTATCACAGGATTACCGTTCCGGAGTATTATGCTGTACAAATGATTCGATTGTCCAGAGAAAATTATAGAGGTGCCGTCTGTGATGCTAAAATCGCCGCTGGATATAAAGGATAGAGTTTCCAGGGGAATGAACTTCCCCCCCGTTGTTGTATTCAAACCGACCCTTACAATAGGGATTTTTCCTGGACCGGTGATCGGCTTGATAGTTTTGAAGGTATCAAGGACTTTTGCGGTGATAATTTCCTCTTCCGCGCGTGTAAGATGGGGCCGTATTTCAACTATTTTTGCGCGGACATAGGAGTTTCCTGCATCGATGTTGCTGAGCCGGTGAAATTGCCTGAAGGCTTTTTCATACTGTCCTAATGCCTGGTACTGCACGCCGATGTAATACAACAATTCGACCTGATATTTGTCCTTTTTCTGCGCTTTTAAAAAATAATCGATCGCTTTTTTCGGGTCGTTTTTCAGTTCGGCGATCCTTGCAAGGTATATATAATTTCCCGGGAAATCTGGATCTGCCGATACAGCATTTTTAAACACCTGTTCGGCTTTCTCGATATTGCCGCCCTGGAAAAGTACCCTTCCGAACCCGAACAGTGCCCAGGGTGAGTCAGGTGACGTCTCAAGAATCTTTTGAAACACCCCGCCGGCTTCTTTTAGACGATGGGAATAATAATAGGATTCGGCAAGCGGGATGTATAGATCTTTAATAACTTTTTGATCAATGGCCGGTTGCTTCGACATCAAAAGAATGTATTGTTTTATTGCGGCTCGATAGTTTCCCTGAGCACGATAGAGAGCCGCCAGGCTGAGGCGCGAATCATACTCATCAGCATTGTGCATTGCTGCCTTGATATAAAGGGATTCGGCTTTACTGTAATCACCATCCATCCAGAACTGATAAGCCATTGCAAGATAGCTGCTCTCGGGGAATAACGGAATTGCAGTAAAGAGGACAATAAGGGCGAGCATTGATGATTTTATATACAACCTTTTAATTGAACCGCAGAGATGTATTATTTTCATGGATAGTACAGAGTTCTAAATTATTGGTCTTAAATTAAATACATTTTCAGAAATAGTTTAGATTTTTCTTTTAATTGTTAGATGGATGGCAGATGTTTTTAAAATTTACGATCACTCACAGAGGTTTAAGAATATAGAAAAATTATATCTCAATCTTTTATAGTTTTCAGAGTGCTTTTCAAATTAAATCTGTCTTGAATGTATTCATCACCGTCCACAAAACCGGCTGTTGATATTAAAAGAGCAGGAGAGTTCTATGAGAAGAAACTGGGGCTAAAGGTTTTAAAAAACACAGTTTATTTCAGCATGTACTCAAGTTAGTATAATACGGAATAAAAACAATGTTACTAATACCTTTACTTTTTAGTTGATCCATATTAATTAAAATTATACCGCAGCAACACGAAATAAGAGGGCAAAGTCATTTATGAACGAAAATAAACCGGATTGGGGCGATAAAGACAGGATCAAATTATTGATCGAACGTTTTTCGATGGTTTACAATGAGATTTTCTGGGAAAGCATTTCCGGCCACTTCCAGAAAAACAATCCATTCAGTTTACTGGATATCGGGTGCGGACCCGGTCTGTTCATGAAAGAAATTTCAAACAGGTTCCCGAAGACTGCATTATTCGGTGTTGACGAAAAACCGGAGATGCTGGAAGAGGCGCAAAAACGTGTTCCAGGATCCGATCTGATCCAGGGCCTGGTAGATAAGAGTTTCATAAACTCTCACAAAAAAAAATATGATATCATTTACGCTGGGCTTGTTTTCCATGAGCTGGATAATCAGATCAATTTCCTGGATGGTGTCAAAAAACACCTCATAAATAAAGACGGGCTCCTGATCATCTACGATTTCATCATTGTACCTATAGATACCTATATCAACGCCTACGCTCCGTTTATGTCAAAAGATGAGATAATCCAGCGGTTCCCCAGGCCGGCAAAGTTCTCAAAAAACGATATAAAATTTCTTTTCAAAGAAACAGGCTGGACTTGCAAAGCAAGTTATGATGTTCTCCCGGTCACAACTCTCTTTATAGCATCCTTTGAATAAAATGATGCATCAATGGGCAGCAATAAATTGGAGTACTCATAAAACAGACAAAGCACAGGAGGATTATGATGTCGTATCAAAATTTTAACCTGGAAGGAAAAGTCGGTGTTGTCATAGGGGGCACAAGCGGTATAGGCCGGGCGATCGCCACGGGCCTTTCTGACGCGGGCGCAGATATAGTTCCGGTGTCACGCAGTCCTGAAAAAGTTAGAGATGCCGTAAAAGAAATTGAATCAAAGGGACGCCGTTCCCTTGCTGTCCCGACAGACGCTACCCTGCGTGAAGATATGGAGCGACTGGCCGACACAGTACTTGACGAGTTTAACCATGTTGACATTCTGGTAAACTCTGCCGGAACGATCAGGGTAGGCCCGTTTCTGGAATTGACCGATGAAGATTTCGATGTTGTGATGAACACGAATCTTCGTGCTGTTGTGCTGGGGTGCCAGATCATAGGAAAAATAATGATGAAACAGGGAAGGGGAAAGATCATAAATATATCATCTCTTTCCGCGTTCTGGGGACAGCCGGATATTCTTCCCTACAGTATAAGTAAAGGCGGGGTAGCGGTGTTGACAAAAAGTCTTGCAGTGGAGTGGGCCAAATACAAAATTCAGGTAAACGAGATCGCGCCCGGGTTTTTTGTCACGCCCATGACCTCTGAAATATTCAATAATCAGACTGTGGCCAACCTGACTGAAAACCACATTCCCATGGGCCGTTTCGGAAAACTGGAAGATCTGCAGGGTGCAGCTGTTTACCTGGCCTCCGGTGCATCTGATTTTGTAACAGGAGTTTCTATCAGGGTTGACGGGGGCGTATTAATAAACGGGAAGCTAAAATTATAGTAATATCGGTATGATATTAGTTTCGATTTTCAGGATGTACATATCAGTACCCGCCTGTACTGCATTTGAAGAAAAATCAAAGAGCACAATCACACCGGGGAAGATTGCCGATCCTGCAGTTTTAAGCGATGACCCTACGAAGGTCGAACCGGACAAAATAATGAATATAAAGGTGGTTAAAACCATCATAGGCGGAAATATCGCGTGGGAAATATAGGAACGATTCTGTTCCCGTCAGGCCGCTCAGGAAAAATAACCGGGCTCATTACCGGGTTTCCATTTTATGTTGCATCCCAGGGACGGTTGCTGCTCGTCAGCTACCGGTTTTCCTTCGAGCACTGCATCCATGGCTGCCCTGAGATCTTTACCTGTTATCGGAATATCATTACCCGGCCTGCTCGAATCGAGCTGGCCCCGGTACACAAGCTTTCTGCTGCCGTCAAAAAGAAAGAAATCCGGTGTGCATGCCGCGTGATATGCTTTCCCGGCTTCCTGATCTTCATCGTATAAATAAGAAAAAGTGAACCCCAGATTCTTTGCCGTTTTGGCCATGTTGGCCGGGCTGTCTTCCGGGTACCCTTCAACATCGTTGGAGTTTATTCCTACAACACCGACACCTTTTTCCTGGTACTCTTTCACAAGACCCACGAAGGGTTCGATGATGTGCTTTACATAGGGGCAGTGGTTACACATGAAAACCACAAGAAGTGCCGGATCATCACTGAAATCATCCGGAGAAACAATATTTCCTTCGGTGTCCGGCAAACTAAACCCCGGTGCTTTTGTACCCAGGGGCAGCATTGTAGAGGGCGTGAGAGACATAATATATTCTCCTTTTCTGAAAAGTATTTAACAGTCTATAAATATCAATCCGCTTATCATTCAAAAAGCTTGAGATATTCGCCGTAACCTTCATCCTTTAAATCTTCTTTCGGGATAAACCGAAGAGCGGCCGAGTTTATACAGTATCGAAGTCCCGAAGGCTCAGGTCCGTCGGGAAACAGATGACCGAGGTGTGAATCGGCATAGTTGCTCCTCACTTCGGTCCTTACCATCGAATAGCTTTTATCCTGCTTTTCAACCACACCCTCGAGATTTATCGATTTGGTAAAGCTGGGCCACCCTGTACCTGAATCATACTTGGCCGTAGAGCTGAACAGAGGCTTTCCCGAAACTATATCCACGTAGATACCTTCAGCCTTATTGTTCCAGTATTCATTCTGGAAAGGTCTTTCAGTACCGCCTTTCTGGGTGACCTCGTACTGCAGAGGTGATAATTTTTTCTTCAATTCCTTTTGAGACATTTTTTTATATTTCTCTCCTTGCTCGTTCTGCTCGATTTCACTTTCGATCTCATCACTCCACACGGTATCCAGGAATTGATCACGCCCTGAAAAGAATCTGTAATTCTTGTACCCGGCTGCACTTTTCTTGTAATAATCCTGGTGGTACTCCTCCGCCCTGTAAAATGTTGAGACCTTTTTGATCTCCGTGACAATCGGCTTGTCATATTTACCTGAACTGTCAAGTTCAGCTTTTGATTTTTCTGCCAATCTTTTTTGCTCTTCATCGTGATAAAATATGGCTGTTAAATACTGTGAGCCTTTGTCTACAAACTGTCCACCGGCATCTGTCGGGTCTATCTGCCGCCAGAACACATCGAGAAGCTCTGGATAGGTTATTTTTTTTGGATCGTATGTTATTTTTACGGCTTCATAGTGACCTGTTCTGCCTGAGGTCACTTCTTTGTATGAAGGATCCGCTTTATGGCCGCCGGTATATCCTGAAACTACGTCAATAACACCATCCAGCTTTTCAAAAGGATACTCCATACACCAGAAACAGCCCCCTGCAAAAGTAGCTTCTGCATATCCCGTGTCGGCATATGGACCTGGCTGCATAATAAAAAACGCAGGCAGTGCAAAGGCACTTATTAAAAGAATCCTAATTATATTCATTTTTCGGCTCCTTTGAAATTAATTAATTACAGTATACTCATTATTAACGATAACAGGTAAAAATGAAGAAAGTATAAAAAAAGTATAAAGATTTTGTAAAACTAATACCCTTAAGAATAGAGGTATGTGCATTTAAACGATGATGTATGAGGCGTACAATTTATAACGTCTGTTAGAACAAGACTTTTAAATGCACAAAATAACTATCAACCAAGATACCAAAAAGCTTTTCTCCAGTTATGATCGTGGAGTTTTGCCATAAGATCCCCCGAAATATCAGGCATCTCTGAGACCGCACAGTTTAACTCAACCTGTGAGGGGTTCCGCATCCCGGGAATCGCAATACTGACAGCAGGGTGGGAAAGAACGAATTTTAATGCAGCCTGGGGCAGGTTGTATTCACTCCCCTCAATGTCGGCCTCTATTTTTTTTACCCTTTCGACAGTCCTTCTCAGGCGGTCTCCCGCAAAGTAATCGTTCCTGAAATCCCCATCCTCGAATCGAGTATCTTTCGTCAACTTCCCCGTGAGAGAGCTTTCATCGAATGGGACGCGTACGATGATCCCCACTCCCTGATCTAAAGCAGCGGGCAGAAGCTCTGCAGCAGGCTCCTGCTCGAAGATATTGTAAATGACCTGCACCGTGTCGATCAGACCATCCCTCAT
>DAOVJS010000213.1 GCA_030673105.1 Spirochaetota bacterium | reverse complement strand
TCTCCGATTACGGCGCTGAGACGGTGCAAATTCATGAGCTCAAAGCCGTGAAATCGCATTTGCAGGCGACGACAGAGGGGAAAGAAAAGGTGGATGTAGTGGTGCTGGGACCGAAATGGGACAATAAGGCAAAAAATAATTTGATAAAATCTATACCTAAATCCGTACCTTCCATTGAACTCCCTGGATTTGTGTTGCTGACCACTGACCGCGGAGAACAAAGGGGCGTAATTGAGCCCGGCAAGGTCGTGGTGGCAACCAATCCACTTCGCCGCACCGCTTTTTTGCAAGGCGTGGCCATGGCTGCGGGCCGTCTAAGCCCGGAAGACCTGGAGCAAATGGCGCATGTCGTCATGCTGGCGCGCCAAGCACCAAGCGTGGAAGAGGCCCGCGCGGCCGGAGAATTGATCCTGGTGGCCGAAGACAACGTCACCAACCAGAACGTTATCCGCCGCCAGTTGAATGCCTTGGGTTATGCCTGTGAAGTGGTTGAGAACGGTACCGAAGCGCTGGAGGCGTTGCGCGAGGGCGGTCACTCCTTGCTGTTGACCGACTGCCACATGCCGGAGATGGACGGTTATGAAGCCGCCCTGCTAATACGAGATCCCGACTCAGCTGTCCGCGACCACAACATCCCGATCGTCGCGCTCACGGCCGGTACAAACTCCGGTGACCGGAAAAAATCAAAAGAAGTCGGGATGAACGACTTCATTAACAAACCCGTAAACCCGAAAGGGCTTATCAGGATAATTGAGAGCAGGTTTTCGGAGCATAAGCACCTGCCTCAGGATGAGGCGGTCCCTGAGGAGCCATCAGACTTTTCACCCGGGGTTTCACACGGGAAAGCCGTTTTTGATTCCGCAGACCTTCTGGACAGGCTTTCGGGCGATGAAGAGGTTGTTAGAGAAATAATAGCTGAATTTATTGAAGACATGCCTGGACAGGTTTTAGCTTTGAAAGAAGTCCTGGCCGGAAAGGACGCTTCGGGGGCCCGGCTGCGTGCCCACACCATAAAGGGCGCCGCGGGTAATATCGGCGCTCCTGCACTGCAGGAAGCGGCATTTCAAATCGAAACTGCCTGTATATCGGAAGACCTGAAACAGGCGGGTGCACTTATCCCCGTGCTGGAGGAGCAGTTCATGATTCTGAAAAAAAACCCGGCCCTGTCCGGATTGATAAATACCAAACCACCTATTTAATTGAGACGGCTCCTATTACGGGTTCTCCTGCCGACTCACAGGGTCTACTTGATTAAATTTTCCATCGTTTAATAAAAAATGCCGAAGTTAGGCACACCACCTGCACAGCAATATATAGATAATCCATAAAAACAGGTTTTAAAGTAACAATCGAAATAGAACCAACTTTCTCATACTCATTTAGTGATTTTTTAAATACGGTGTTAAAAAATTGAAGAATCTTATTTTTGAGTGATCCTTTCCCGGTCTTAAAAAACAGCCTCAGTTCAGAGTATGTAATTTGGAAAATCTTTAACACATAGAAAAGTATGAGAAAGAAGTTCCGGACAGGGGGCTTAGAAAAACGTTTTTGAAATCTGATTTTTTTTAAAAAAAAAGCATCGATTGAATACATCGTTGAAATAATTTGATTCGATGGAAACCCCTTCGTTATTAATTTACTCATCATAAAAAGCTCGGCAATAACGACCGAATAATAGGCCCCTCTTAATATGCCCTGCCTCAGTAAAACAAACGGGCCGAATCTAAAAATTATTTCCCCTCCGCCTCTGAAACAGTTAAGCATGAAAACAAACAGGACTACCGGCAGAAGCCTTATAAAATCTGTTACAGGTATTTCCCTGTACTTGATCCCTAAGGTGAAAAAGGAGATAAAAATAATCATACCCTGAAGTATAATTGTAACAAATGTTTCATACAGGAGAGCAAAAGAAACAAAAAGGATAAGGTTTATTAGAAGAGAAAAAGGGGTTTTTGATGCGAACTTCATAATTTCAAATTCTACATACTTTAGTTTAATTACGTTTACTCTTTCTTTTTCCCCCTTGGTTTACTTTTCTGCGGAGCCTGTCCAACCTCGACCAGTTCCAGAAGCGATAACTCCGCTCCATCTCCGGCCCTTCGTCCAACTTTATAAATTCTTGTGTAACCGCCATTTACATCTTTATATGTCGGAGCAATTTCATCAAACAATTTTGCGACAATTCCCCTGTTTTTTATTTTACTGAGAACAATCCTCTTATTATGGAGAGTATTCTCCTTTGCCCTTGTGATTACTTTTTCACTCAGTCTTCTCAGCTCCTTTGCCTTTGCGGAAGTAGTCTTGATTCTTCCGTTCTGAAAAAAAGAGACCATCATATTTGAAAACATTGCCCTTTTATGCCCTCTTGTTCTGTTAAACTTCTTTACTCTTTTAAGGTGTCTCATATTATTTCTCCGGTTCCCCCTCTTCCAGCCTCTGTTCTAAAAAATCTTTCATCCCCAGATCCAAACCGTATTCCTGAAGCTTATCTTTAATTTCCTGAAGAGATTTTTTACCAAAGTTTTTAGTTTTAGAAATTTCCTCCTCTGATAATCCGGCAAGATCTCCGATAGACTTTACATTAATATTCCTGAGACAGTTGGACGAACGTACAGAAAGTTCAAGTTCCTCAACCGGAGTTTCCAGGATTACCTTGAGACGCTCATATTCCTCATTCACTTCGTTCTCTTCGTCTTCAAATTCTTCATTAAAATTGATGAAATGAACAAGATAATCCTTTAATATTTTTGACGCGTCTGCGACCGCGTCTTCAGGAAGTATACCCCCATCGGTCCATACTTCCATAATAAGTTTATCGTAGTCTCCACGCTGTCCCACCCTGGCATTTTCTACTTTAAAATTACACTTTTTTATGGGTGAAAAGAGAGCATCTATGGGTATGGTTCCTATGGTTTCGATATTTTCAAGATTTGCCTCTGCCGGTACATAACCGCGTCCAAGATTAATCTGAATATCCATAACAATCCTGCAGTCTTCAGACAGAGTGGCAAGGTGCAGGTCCGGGTTTAAGACATCAATATTTTCATCAACCTCAAGATCTCCGGCCTTCAGTTCTCCAGGGCCTTCTCTCTCGATTGTTATTACCCTGGTCTCCTCCCCGTCCTCAAGTTTTAAATGAACATTTTTCAAGTTCAAAATAAAGTTGATAGTATCCTCTACCATGCCTGGAATAGTATCAAACTCACTTGTTATCAGCTTCATTGCCTCCCTTTCAGCATCATGTGCTTCAATACGTAAAGCAACAATAGCATAACCCTGAAGCGCGGACAGGAGTGTCCTTCTCAATGAATTACCGAGTGTGGTACCATATCCTCTTTCAAGTGGAGAGGCGATTATTCGACCGAAATTTTTTCCCTCATCTTCATGTTCGATTACTATTGTTCTCGGTCTTTTCATTCCCTTTAAGAGATTTTTATGAGCCATCTTTACAAAGCTCCTCAGTTATTTAGAATATAACTCTACAATTAACTGCTCGTTAACAGGGAGATCTATCTCTTCCCTTTTCGGAAGGTACAAGAACTCACCCTTTAAATTATCCGGATCGACCTCTATCCACGGTACGGTGCCAACCCTTGATATATTCTTCATGCTCTCAAGAATAGGGACCACTTTCTTACTTTTTTCTTTCACTTCTACCGTGTCCCCTTCTTTTATGAAAAACGACGGTATATCAACCTTCTTACCGTTGACTTGTATATGTCCATGCCCCACTAACTGTCTGGCCATTTTTCTTGATGAAGCATAATGCATCCTGAAAACAACATTATC
>DAOVJS010000239.1 GCA_030673105.1 Spirochaetota bacterium | reverse complement strand
TTTAAAGGATGATAAAAAATGCAAACAATTGACAGATGCGCTTGAAAAGAGGGGACTGTTTATCAGCGCACTTTCCTGTCACGGGAATATGGTGCATCCGGACAGGAGGATCGCGGAACAGCATCGACAGGATTTTCGTGATACTGTTGCACTTGCCGGTAAGATCGGTGTGGAAAGGGTAAACACTTTCGCCGGCTGTCCCGGGACATCCGATAAAGATGCTTTTCCAAGCTGGATAACCTGCCCATGGCCGGATTATTTTACAGAAGCACTTAAATGGCAGTGGGAGGAAAAAATTATACCCACATGGAAAGAGGAGATTGCTTTTGCCCGTAAAAATGGAATAAAAATGATCGGTTTAGAAATGCATCCCGGAGACGCGGTATACTGCCCTGCGAAATTGCTAAAACTGAGAGAGGCTGTTGGAGAGGAAATCGGATGTAATTTCGACCCGAGCCATCTTTTCTGGCAGGGGATCGATCCCACCGCGGCTATCAGGGCTTTAAAGGACTGCATTTTTCATGTTCATGCCAAGGATTCACGTGTGGAACCGCTTGTAGCACAGGTAAATGGGGTTCTTGATACAAAACCTTACGTGGAAGAGGCCGGCCGCTCATGGATATTCAGAACAGTCGGGTATGGACATGATTTTTTATTCTGGAAAGACTTCGTGAGCACCCTCAGGATAATCGGGTATGATTATGTCTTAAGCATTGAGCATGAGGATTCACTCATGACAGGAGAAGAAGGATTAGAAAAAGCAATACAGTTTCTAAAAGGTGTTATGATCGAAAAGCCGCGCGGGGCCATGTGGTGGGATTAGTTGCAAGATAAAGCCGGTTATTTGGATAATTAGAGGTTGCGGGACAGCCTGAGTTATTTAACGATACTATAGTTAATTTTTAAAGGATCGGAAAATGTATGAGAAGAGAATTGTATTTTTTGGCACACGGGGGCAGGAATTAACAAGCCGTCACCTGGAGGTTTTTATAAAGCGGGGGGCCAATATAGTCGCGCTTGTGGAGGCTCCCCCGGGAAGTATCTCAACAACACACACAGAAGAAGATCCCTATGAAGGTATTAACGAAACTGCCGCGCGTTTAAACATCCCTTTACTGTGCCCTAACAATCCGAAAGAACCGGAATTCATAGATAGTTTAAAAGAGACAGCGCCTGATGTATTTATTGTCTGCGGTTATCAGTTTTACATGACAAAACAGGCGCTTGATATTCCCCCTATGGGGGCCATTAATTTCCATACGTCATTATTACCGAGGCATGCCGGAATGCATCCCGGGTTCTGGACAATATGGTACGGTGACAGGGAATCAGGGATGGTAATCCATTACATGGGTGACGGGATTGACACGGGAGATATTATTTTTGAAACAAGAGTACCGGTAATACCCGGTGATACAATCGATAAACTTTACGACCGTGTATGGAATAACAGTATTCATTTTGTAGAGCCCCTGTTAAAAGGTTTGGAAAAAAAATCCCTTCCACGCAGACCTCAGGACCTTTCCAGGTATTTATATAATTATGAAATAACTGAAAAAGACTTTGAGCTGGATTTCAGGCAGCCTGCTGATGTCCTGTATGGAAGGGTGGAGATGGCGCCCTGCAAATTTTATTTTGTTTTGAATGACCGGAAGTTCTTTGTTAAGAACTGTACGGTGATAGATGAACACGTGAAAACAAGAAGATTTGAGAAAGGCGTTCCTTTTACAGTCAATAATAAGCTGGTATTTGCGACTCCCGGAAAGTTTTTACAGATTGACGAAGTATTAAAAGATGACATTAAAATTGACCCGTTATCACTTGTTTAAATAAATATAAGGAGGCAATTATGATTGTTAAAAGACACACGAAGAAAGAAGTCCTTGAAAAGATGCGCAAAAAAATTGAGGGGGGTAAACCGATCTTTGTCGCGGCATGCGGGACCGGGCTTGTTGCGAAACTGCTTGAAAAAGCAGGTGCGGATTTCATAGTGACTTTCTCCGGGGCAAGGCTCAGAAATAACGGCTGGGGGACAATGTCCCAGTGGTGGCCGATACTTGATTCAAATAAACAGGTTATTGAAAACACGGAACATGACATCATAACTTCAATAAAGGGTGATGCCTGGATTCTGACCTGTGTTCAGGCAAACGATCCTCTGCGTGATATGACGCTGGTGCTTGAGCATCTCAAGAAGATTGGAGTAATGGGTATATCTCATGTCGGCCCATCCATTGGATATTACGAGAAAGACAGCCTCATGTATAAGGTCCTTACGCAGGCCGGCATTACGCTGGAAAATGAAATCGAGATGTTAAAACTGGCAAAAGAAATGGGGCTCATAACATTCGGCATGCCCTTTGACCTGGAGGATGCTGAAAAGATCCTTCCTGTAATTAAAAAGATATTCCCCCGGCAGTCCGCGGCCCGAACGGAAACCTTCATCAACCTCCATGTAAGGGGGACCAATTTCCAGATAAATGTCTGGAAGGCGCTCCTCTCCATACCCGAAGGGAATCTTGTAAGTTATAGCCAGGTAGCTGAGGCTATAGGCAGTCCCGGGGCAACCAGAGCCGTTGCGAATGCGGTTGCATCCAATCCTGTGGGCTTCCTGATTCCCTGTCACAGAGTA
>DAOVJS010000184.1 GCA_030673105.1 Spirochaetota bacterium | reverse complement strand
ATTGATGCGGTTGAAGGATACAACGGTCATGTTATAAAAAAAATGGGGGATGGAATACTCGCGGCATTCAATCATCCTGTCAACGCGGCCATGGCTTCTCTCAAGATTCAGAAAAAGATGGCAGACCATAACCGGTACACCGGTGATGAATAGAAATTTGTTGTCAGGATAGAGCTCCATACCGGGCCGACAATCAGGAAGGATGGCGACCTGTTCGGGGATGTTGTTAATATCGCTTCACGTATGGAAAGCTCGGCCCCTCCGGGCGGAATAATGATAACTGAGACTACATTTAACCAGGTGAAGGACTATGTCCGGTGTAAAAAATTCGACGGGATCAAGGTAAAGGGGATAAGCGAGGAAATAACCGCCTATACTCCCGAACAGGTCCTTGTCGATATAGAAAAGATTATGGCTGTCAGCAGGAACAACCGGAGCGCTCTGCCGGCCGATGATGTGAACAGCTCGCTTGAAAAGTTAAAAGAATCGCTTTTTTCACCACGTTTCAATATACCCCGCGGAAAACAGCAGGAAAGTGGAATTTTCCCTTATTTGAAGGAGCTATTTGTAGACATGTCAACCGCGGTCGAAAGTATCTCAAACGATTACCATGAAGAGTATGTTTTTAAAAAGTACCTCCAGGATAAATGGAATGAGCTGGTAAGGAGGCACAGGAATCTGCAAGTGTAGGCATGTTGTTTTACATCTATTATAGTTCGAAGGAGTCATTTGCGAGGATCCAGCAGTCTTCAGGTGAAAATCCGATGCTCACTGTCTCACCAGCGGTACAAGATACTTTACCGGGCAGCTTTGCCGTAAACATGCCGTTTTTCGTACTTATCTCCAGATAAGTGCTCTCTCCAAGATATTCGCAGTTTCTCACCATGCCGGTGACAGCATTAATGCCTTTTTTTTCCTTTAAAAGCACGCATTTTTCCGGCCTGACGAGAATGGTAACTTTAAGGCCTGTTTTCAATTTTCCCGGGAAGTTAACAGAAAAACGTCCTTCACTGCTCTCCAATTCGGCAGTTTCTCCATTTTGCCGGATTAACCGTGCGTTTATCTTATTTGACATTCCGACGAAGTCCGCGGTGAACCTGGTTTCAGGTTTGTTGTATACATCAGAGGCATTTCCAATCTGTTCCACATGCCCTTCCCTCATTACAACAATTTTATCGGATAACGCGAACGCTTCCTCCTGATCATGTGTAACGTATACTGTCGTCAGCTTCAGCTCCCGCTGTATGCGCTTTACTTCACTTCTCAGATCCTTTCTGAGTCGCGCGTCGAGTGCGCTGAGCGGTTCATCTAAAAGTAGTATTCTGGGCCCGGGAGCCAGAGCCCTGGCAAGAGCCACGCGCTGCTGCTCCCCTCCGGAAAGCTCTGTTACATTCCGCTTTCCGTAACCTGGAAGGTGTATTAGGTTGAGCAGATATTTTACCCTTTTTTCTGTATCAGTTTTATTCCATCCCTGCATCCGGAGGCCAAAGGCAATGTTGCTGAAAACATTCATGTTGGGAAAGAGGGCGTAATCCTGAAAGACAAGGCCCACCCTTCTCATGTAGGGAGGCTGCTCATTTACCCTCTGCCCGTCTATAACAATTTCACCCATATCCGGGTAAATGAATCCTGCAATAATGTGAAGTGTTGTTGTTTTCCCGCAGCCGCTCGGTCCGCGGAGAGTGAGAAGCTCTCCCTTTTCTGCTGTGAATGAGACATCTATTTCGAAATCTGGATAGCTCTTTTTTACACTCCTCAATGTCAAGCTCATCTATGTATCCTCTTTAAGAAACCTCAAAGCCGATTTTATCTATTAAAAGAAAAACAAGAAAACAGATTACCATGAGAATTGTCCCCAGGGCGCAGGCTCCGAAGTAGTTGTACGATGAAATAAGCCTGTAGATTGCGACGGGCAGTGTTGTTAGATTCGGGTTGTAGAGCATAAGAGTCGCGTTGATCTCGCCTATGGATATGGCAAAGGCAAATGTTGCTCCCGCGATGATCCCTGATTTTATCAGGGGAAGCTCAACCCTCCAGAATGCCTTCCAGGGTGTGGCACCCAGACTCAGGGCCGCCTGTATCAGCCGGGGATTTATCTTTCTGAGAACTGCTGTCACAGACCTTATTACAAAGGGGTAGGCAATAATAGTATGGGCAAATGCTATGGCGTACCACTTCCCTGTAATGTCCAGCGGGAAGGTCTGGTACGCCTTTATGTAGCCCAGCCCAAGTATGATCGATGAGATACCAAGGGGAAGCATTGTGACCGTTTCCAGAACTCCCCGGCCCCTGAAATTTTTCCTGGTCGTAATATATGCAATCGCAGTCCCCAGCGGTAGAGAAAAAAGGACCGTTGTGAGGCCGAAAAAAAGGCTGTTTTTGATTACAGACAGATATGGTATGGCGATAGAACCTGTCTGTATATCGGTAAATATTCTCCTGTACCATTCAAGGGTGAGAGAAGTTTGTCCGGTCCAGTCAGAGCGCCCCATAAAAGAACGCCCTATAACGGCGAGCATGGGCGCTATTATAAGAAGAAAGGTGATTATAATATAAAGAACAGCCAGTATTCCGTATGGAGATCTCAGAATGCTCGCCAATTTTTTCCTTTCATACTGGAGTTTCACCTTTTCCGCAAAGCTCACCTTCTGCTGGAACTTGATGTAAATGTACATGAAAAGAATGGACAGCACAGATTCGATAATGGCGAGTGCGCTTCCTGCCTTGAGGTCGAGGCTCACCTTTGCAAGCCTGTATATCGTCACTTCAATGGTAGTGTATTTCGGACCTCCGCCGAGAACAAGTATGACAGCAAAGCTTGTAAAACAGAATATAAAGATGAGAGCGCTTGCTGCCAGGATGCCAGGCATGATCTGGGGCAGCAGGATATTTGTGAACAGCCTTCCGCCTTTTGCCCCCAGGCTCAGGGCTGCCTTTTCCAGATTAGGATTTATCCTGCTCCACACTGCAGAGACAAGCCGTATGCAGATAGGAAAATTATAGAAGGTGTGGGCAAGAATAATTGCCTTCATGGAGTAAAGGATTTTTAGCGGAGGGTTTTCAAGATTAAAGGCTCCCATGAACGCGCGGTTCAGCACACCGTTGTTCCCGAAAAAGATGACAAATCCTAAAACGACTATGATTGAAGGGAGTACGAAAGGGACCGTGGTGATGGCTTTAACAATGCTTTTCCCTCTAAAATCATAACGTGCAAGAAGGTACGCCCCGGGAAGGCCAAGAAGTATCGAGGCAAGTGTGCTGAGCAAAGCCTGCTCAACGGTGAATGCGATAACACGTAGAATATACCGGTTTGATAGAATTGATTGAATATGACCGAGTGTAAATATTCCCTCTTCATCGCTTAATCCCTCGGTTAGAATCGAGATGAGGGGATAGAAAAAAAAGATAGAAAGAAAGAGCAGGGGAAAGAGAAAGATGAGAATATCCCCTCCCTTCAGTAGCTTTTTTTGTTTAAGATTATTCTTGTTTTTTTGCGGCCTTTGGGGAATCCCATTTACCCTGTTTATCACTGAGTTTTTCTCACTTTACCAAAACCTTCAGCCACTCATCAATCCAACGTTTCTGGTTTTTCTGGATTTTATAGGCATCCAGAAAGAGGATTGTTTCAGGAGTCGGCGCGTACCTGAATGAATCGGGCAGTTTTATTTCCGGATTCACGGGGAACATCCAGTTCGTAAGAGGAATTTCTTCCTGAAAATCCTCTGTTAATATGAAATCGATAAACCTTTTGGCAAGTTCCATATTTTTTGAACCCTTCAGAATACCCATTCCCTCTATCTGGAGATAATTCCCCTCTCTGAAAATAAGCGCCCTGTACCTGGTTGTGTCCTCATACTCCACATGGTAGGCAGGGCTTGTTGTGTAGCTCAGGACCATCGGGGCCTCTCCGCTTGTAAACAGCCCGTAGGCCGTGTCCCAGCCCTCTGTTATGGTCAAAATATTCGGTTTCAGGCGCTCCCAGTAGTGCAGGAAGTTTTCACCGTATACACTGATTGTCCAGAGAAGAAATCCCAGCCCCGGGCTCGAAGTTCTCGGGTCTTCCAGAATTAATTTGTCTCTGAATTCAGGCCGCAAGAGCTCTTCAAGGCTTTTCGGCGGGTTTTTCAGCTTCATCGAATCGTACACAATGGCAAAATACCCGTGATCAAAGGGGGTTACATGGTGTGTTTTATCGAAAATGAGCTCCTCAGGGATGAGCTTCAGATTCGGTGAAACGTAAGGTATCAGAATTTCAGCAGCAAGAGCCTTTGAAAGCATATTATTATCAATTCCCAGGATGATGTCTGCCTTCGGCCGCTTTTTTTCAAGAATTGCACGGTTTAAGACCTGGCCCGAGTCCCCGACAGAGATTACCTGTACATCAACGTTATACTTTTTTTCAAACTTCGGAATGACCTTCCCTGCGGGGCCCCACTCAGATACGAAGGAATCGTAGGCATAGATTGTGAGATCAGCTCCCCGGGATGTTTGTGGTGTAAAAGCAGTTAAAAGTATCAATCCGAATGCTGCTGCTGTTAATAATTTTTTAATATTCATTGTATCCTCCTCTTATATAGGTTTGAGGAGTGGTATGCTTTAAAGTTTTTAGTAAAAGCATTCAGTATTATGTTTACATTTTTGAGCCTGATCCTGTGACTGGATAACTCTCAGTGCAGTAGGAGGTTATTCTCTTTATATTATTAGATGTTTGCCTTTATTATTGATGTAATGAGTGACTATAATGAAAGAGAATATAGAGGATTTTTTCCCGTGTAGAGAACAAATCATGGCCTTCCTCCGCCGGCATTACCCGGATCAGGTTCAAAGGGTATTATCTCAGGCTTTTCACCACCCCTGTT
>DAOVJS010000188.1 GCA_030673105.1 Spirochaetota bacterium | reverse complement strand
GCGAACAGCGGCATAGCAGGGAGTGTGAAAATAGGGAATAATGTAATACTTGCCGGCTTTGTCGGGGTGGCCGATCATATTGTTATCGAGGATGATGTTCTAATAGGCGCAAAATCCGGAATAATGAAGAAGCTGGTAAAAAAGGGGAGTTATATGTTTGGATATCCAGCAATAGATTATAAGGAGTATTTAAACTTTTCGGCAATGAGGCCGAAGGTCAAGGGTATGTACAAAGATTTGAAAAAGATCAAGGAGAAGTTGAAGCTTGGGTGATAGGGGCATATAACCCTGATAATAATAACAGGCGGCCGCTATTTTGAAGAACCGGCCCCTAGACCGGCTGTGTCCAGCCGTTTACCAGCCCAAGATCATCCAGAGCATGTAAAGCACTGAGGTATTCCTCTCTCCTTAATTTTCTTTGAAGTTCCGGCATTGAACCGGCCCTGTGGGCCGGGAAGTACTGGCTCATAAGGCTTACAGGTATGGTTTTTGACAGGTTTGCTATGAACTCAAGCACCTTTTCTGTATTAGAAATGTTTCCCGGAAGAACAAGATGCCTTATGATCAATCCCTTAAGGGCAGCGCCGTCTTTATCCGTGACCAGCTCACCGGCCTGCCTGTACATCTCTCCTATCGCCGCCCGGTTAATTTCCACGTAATTCTTAGCGCCGGAGTATTTTAAGGCGTTTTTATTATCACCATATTTCATGTCAGGCAGGTATATGTCCACTATTCCTTCAAGACATTTTAAGACCTCTATATCGTCGTAACCTCCGGAGTTATATACGATCGGTATTTTCAGGCCCTTTTTTACAGCTAACCAGAGTGCCTCAACTATTTGAGGGACAAAATGCGTCGGCGACACGAGATTGATGTTATGAGCCCCTCTCGTTTGAAGCGACAGCATATATTCTGAAAGCTTGCTGATGGTTACTTCGTTCCCATTCAATAGCTGGCTTATGGGGTAGTTCTGACAGAAAGCGCACCTTAGAGAGCATCCGCTGAAAAAAATCGTGCCTGAGCCCCTGCTTCCGGAAATTGGAGGCTCCTCACCATGGTGGAGGTTATGGCTTGCGATTTTCAGAATTGAACCTGTTTTGCACCTGCCGCCGTTGTCTGAATACCTGTCAGTACCGCACTTGAAAGGGCATACGGTACATGGCGATAACTTTCTATTGAGCTGTTCTATCGACGCAGGAAAATTTTCAATTATCATCTTTCTAGAACTTTGCGAGATAACTGTCAACAGAATTAATGCGGGATTCGAGCTTTTCAAGGCGAGACTGTATTATAGATTCATAATCAAGCTCATTGGTCTTAATGAGGTGAAGCTCATCTTCCCATTCATCGATGTTGATCCTTCCAGGAATGACACTGCCCTCTTCAGCAAACTTTTTTGTTTCTTCCCAGTAATTCAGCCCAATTTTATAGTAGTATTCGGCGATTGTGAAGCTTTTTTTCAAACTTTCCGCGTACCACAGATTAAAAAAATAGACATGTTCCTTGTCGAATCTCCGGCCTAACTGCAGATAGCTGTCAATTATCAGGAGGTTTACATGCATCCTGAACAGAGCCCTGTAGCGTTTAAACTCGTCTTCTGTCGTAATCACGGCAAGGCTTCGCACGGGGTTATCAAAGGGCGCTTTTAATGCCCACTGCATAAAACGGATGTTTCTTTCAAGAGGGGCGTTGGTATAGTGGAGATTCATCACATAGAGGTAAAACTCTTCGGCATAGTAAAGCCTGCGTGCGTGGGCCGCCTGTGTGATTACGAGAGAGAAAAGGAAAAAAATTAACAGGAAAACTTTCAACGAAGCTGATTTACGGCGTATATTATTATTCATTAAAAGGCTTTTTCGGTATATAGTCCTCATTTACTTAATTCATCGTCAGGCCCCCGGTGAATCTTAAATTGACAAAGATCAGCTGATTATATATTTTTTTTAAAATAGAATAAATATTGCAGTTACATTATCTAAAAATAAAAAAAAGGAGAATCCATTGAATATTGATAATACTGAACAGGGCTTTACGTTCGATGATGTTTTAATCAGGCCGGAATACTCTAAAATAATACCAGGTGATGTTAACCTTTCCACAAATCTGAAAGCGATATCTTTGAGTATACCTATTGTATCAGCAGCGATGGACACTGTTTCCGGTTACAGAATGGCGATAGCACTTGCAAGGGAAGGAGGGTTTTCTGTTATTCACAGAAACTTTTCAATTGAAGATCAGGCCGCTGAGGTGGAGAAGGTAAAAAGATCCCAGAGCGGAATGATAATAGATCCGGTAACCCTGGGGCCGTCCGCTTCTGTGAGTGAGGCCTTGAAGATAATGAAGAACTTTCATATATCCGGTATCCCGATTACCGAAAATGAGAAACTCGTGGGGATCCTCACAAACAGGGACCTTCGTTTTATCAATGATTTTGACCAGCCTGTTAAAAATTTGATGACAAAAGAAAATCTTGTGACAGCCCATCAGGGGACCACCCTTGAGCATGCAAAGACCGTGCTGCAGAAGTATAAAATTGAAAAACTTCCGATAGTGGATGATACCAACCGGCTGATCGGTCTAATAACGATAAAGGATATCCAGAAGGCTATTCAGTTCCCTGCTTCAGCAATTGATGAAAAAAAGAGGCTGATTGCTGCTGCTGCGGTCGGGCCTTCCAAAGATCTCTATGAAAGAGTTGACGCACTTATTTCTGTGAAGATTGATGCCGTGGTGATAGATACTGCGCACGGGCACACAAAAAAGGTAATTGATGCCACAAAGGGCCTGAGAAAAAGATACAGGGACCTTATGATCATTGCGGGTAATGTAGGAACCGCGGAGGGTACAGAGGCGCTCATCGAGGCGGGAGCCGATGTCGTGAAGGTCGGTATCGGTCCGGGTTCAATATGCACAACAAGGGTCATTGCGGGCGTGGGAGTTCCCCAGCTTACCGCTGTGATGAACTGTTACAGGGCGGCAAGGAAATCGGGCGTTCCTCTTATTTCCGACGGAGGGATACGATATTCAGGAGATATAGTAAAAGCTCTTGCCGCGGGCGCGGACGCTGTTATGATAGGGAGTATCTTTGCAGGGACAGATGAGAGCCCCGGAGAAAAGGTGATATATCAGGGGAGGTCTTTCAAAGAATACAGGGGAATGGGCTCTGAAGGAGCGATGAAGAGCGGATCATCCGACAGGTACTTTCAGGAAGGGCAGAGTAAGTTTGTTCCTGAAGGTGTTGAGGGGCTTGTTCCCTATAAAGGAAGCGTCAGAGACCTGGTTTTTCAGCTTGTTGGTGGACTCAAGGCCGGTATGGGTTATGTCGGGGCACGGACACTGACGGAGCTCAGAGAAAAAAGCCGTTTTATTAAAATAAGTTTTTCTTCCCTGAAAGAAAGCCATCCCCATGATATTCAGATAACAAAAGAGCCTCCGAACTACTTTTTCCCGGATTATGAGTAGCTCCGTTGGTGTGTGGTGTTTGAAAATTTACATACCATAAAATCATGTAATATCAGGGAGAAGAATATATTTTTTTAAGACTACCACCTGAACGCAAAGTTAAGGAGTATATTCTGAACCGGATTTGCGCCCGGATAAGCACCCAGCTCATCTACGTAATAAACCAGGCTCGTATGAAATATTTTGAAACTTAATCCGACTCCGCCTGCCAGGAACCCTCCGTCAAATCCGCCGTATACGCTTATAACTTTTAAACTTCTGAAACTGACTCCTAACTTTATGTTTGATAAAAAGGATGTGTAATCAAGAAGGTCGGAATAATCGAGGGCAATTACAAGCCTGTCAATATCTTCTGTCTCACCTGAGGTTGCGAGCGGGTACAGGGCGACCCCGAAGGGTATGCGGGGTTTAATGTAACTTCTCGGGTATTCCTCCTCGGAAAAAGTCATAATCTCCCAGTCGCTGAACCAGGTGCCGAAAAAATCCGTAACAGCAAATCCTACTGAAAAAGATGGTACAGGCCTGTAAAGAAATCCGACGTCTCCTCCAAAACCGATGGCTTTCGCAAGCGGCGTGTGTGAGGTATCCTCAAGAGTACTCAGAACATCAGCCAGAGTTCCGCTTGTCTCAATTTTTGCCCTTAAAATGACTTTAAGGTTAAATCCGGCGTATAAGTTATCTAAAAATGGGAGCTCAAATCCATATCCTCCTACAAAGCCAAGATCACTGTAGGCCAGATATTCCGCGAATGGGGCGAATCCGCCCGGCCTAGAATCGAGGGTGGAGCTGAAACTGTTATAAAAGGAGAATCCGAAATCATTTCCTACCCTTCCGAAATAGATCGGCCCTCCGACCCCCTGTGCTATTGTGGTATTAGAAAAATATTTTTCCTGGTTGCTCGGTAAAAAAACATTTACTCCGGTAGCCAGGGCGCCGTATACCTTTAACGCGGGACTGTCAATGTTTGCGCTTATACTCAGAGAAAATACCGACATTTTACCATCATCAATTGTCGCGTACCCCGCGGGGTTGTAAAATACCGCCTTTTCATCGTTTGCCACAGCGGTAAATGCTCCGCCCATCGCGCGTACCTGGGGGATAACGGGCCTGGCAAGAGGTTCTGTGTTAACGGCAGCTATTAAGGT
>DAOVJS010000119.1 GCA_030673105.1 Spirochaetota bacterium | reverse complement strand
TTATTACTCTTTATCTTTCTTTGGTTGCGGCCAGAGGCCGCACTATTGTTTTAAAAGGAGGATCCTTTCTTACACAGGCCGTGAAGTCTGTGGAAAATATAGGTGAGATTGTCGACTTCTTCCCTGTCCAGTAGCGCCCTCCCGAATATCTTCCTGAACAAAGGAATAACGTAATCAGGAGTCCCCTTTGAGAAAAAACCGAGATCTGTAAAAATGGACTGCATATAATCTAAAAAACCTTCAATTTCAGCATTGGAAACCGGATCCGAGATGTAGGGAACCCGGCATACCATGGCGTCTGTGAACAGTTTATATCCCACAACCGCCACCGCGTGTGAGAGGTTGAGAGACGGAAAGCTTTTACTCGCGGGTATATTTACCAGTATGCTGCACAGGTCTGTTTCCCTGTTAGATAATCCATTGTCTTCTCTCCCGAAAAGGATGGAAACCTTGCCGTCCCGCAGAACCGGAAAAATCTTTTCAGGCAATTCCTCTACACTGCAGAATATTCTCCTGGACTTCCCAGACCTTCTTGTGGTTCCCACAATCAGGTGTGTATCCTTTATTGCTTCTTCAATTGTGGGAAAAACATGCGCTCCGTCCAGAATGTCCCGCGCCCCGACCGAGGCCTTATAGGCTTCTTCATTCTGATAATCAGCCGGGTTTATTAACGCGAGCCCGGAGAGCCCCATGTTTTTCATGACCCGGACAACAGACCCTATGTTAAACGAACCTTTTGGCTCAACAAGTACAATTTTTACATTTTTAAGATTCGGTTCCATTTTTAACCCCGGTAATCAGTTACTTTATTAATACTAAATATCGTGTTACCAGAATACGAGAATGCAGAATGTATTTTTACATTATTATTAATAATAAAATCCCGAATTTAGAAACCATTTTGTTGTAAAATATCTATTTATAGTATAGTATTGGTAAGAAAACTTTAAATCATTATGAATAACATGACCATCTTAATAATAGTAAGAAAAGTTGTTCTTTACCTTACAATCATTATATCCGCTTCTGTCTTATTTGTCACGAATTTATTTGCTTCTGAATTATACGATCTCTGCTACCGTGCAGATCCGCTGAACAACGGGAAGATCCTCTTTTTAAGGCATAGAAATCCTATGCTTGATCCCGTAATAAGGACCTATGAAATACATCTTTTTGATCCTTTAACCGGAAACCTTTCATATTTGCAGAGATATCAGGAATTGATTTATATTCCGCCGGTGATTTCAAGAGACAGGACATCAATGGTCTACCATTCAATCATAGAGGGGACAGATTTTCTTGTAACAAAAAACATCGAAATCGGAAAAAGCACACGCCTGCGTTTTGATACAGGGGGTTATTTTGTTACCCTGGGTCTGGATTACGACAACGATACAGTGGCAGCCGTCATCAAGCGCGGAGAAAATAAACAGGCAGTTTATCTAATATCGAACCGGGCAAGCACGATACGCAGAATTCTTAACGGAACAAATTTTATTGAAATCGGATTTTTAGATAATCGAAATATCTATTACGTTGAGATGATTGATGGCAGGAAGGTATTATCATTTACAAATGAAAGGCGGAGGAGCGGTATTGAAATTGCTGAAGGAGTAGATTATGTGCAGAAAGCTCCAAACGGTGATGCCATACTCTATTCTAAAGGCAAAGATCTGTACCTTTTCAGAGTTAATGGTAAAGAAAGTATAAATCTTTCAAATAATTTTAACAGGGAAAATTATCCGCCGATCTTCTCTTCAGACGGTTCGACCCTTGCCTTATTTGAAAACGATGTAATCCATATAGTTAACGTATCTTCCGGAGATATTTTTTATTATCTCTCCATGAATACAGAAAATATAACCACCTTTCTCACGAACTACACTCTATATATCGCAAAGGATAACAAAGTCTTTAACCTTAAACATAAAAAACCCGGGCAATCACTTATGGAACTGTACGAAGATGACAGCCAGATACATATTCTGTCGATCAGTCCGGACGACAGGTATCTGGTATATCAAAAGAAAAACAACCGGGAAGTGATAATTTTTGATTTTAAAGAAAACAAACACTTCATAAAGGAACTTGGCTTTATGGTCCAGAGAGTAATATTTCCTTTGTCAGGCGACTCTTTTTACGTTATCCTTCTTAATGACAGCGGCAAAGACCGGATCCCTGTCAGGGAACTATATCTCTATAATTTTAAAAAAGAGAGTATTTTCGCAATATCCGCATTGACAAATACAGATATAAAACTTTATTTAAGAAAAAATAACTTATAAGGAGAAGTATTATGAAAAAATTGTGTTTGATTCTTCTATCGATCCTCATGCTTTCAGCAATCACGCTTTATGCTCGTGGAGGCGAAGAGGCCGAAGAGGGAAAAGTAAAAATAGGGTTGGTTACCGATGTAGGCAAAGTCGATGACAAAACCTTTAACCAGTTTGCCTATGAGGGCATGATGAGGGCTGCCAAGAAGTTCGGGCTTGAGGCAAACTACATTGAAACCCAGCAGCCGACGGATTACGACAAAAACATCCAGACATTTGCAGAAGAAGGTTACGATATGATTATCACAGTCGGCTTCATGATTACTGATTCCACCCTTAAAATGGCGGCCCAGTATCCGGACATAAAGTTTGCCGGAGTCGATCAATTCTACGGGGAGCCGCTGGATAACACAATGGGTCTTCTCTTTGCCGAGGATCAATCCGGCTATGTTGCCGGAGCCTTAGCTGCGATGATGAGTGAAACCGGTGTAATCGGCATTGTAGCAGGTATGGAAATTCCTCCGGTCATCAAGTTCAGGAAGGGATATGAAAACGGAGCCAGGTATATCAATCCGGACATAAAGGTTCTTGGTGTTTATATCGATTCATTCACGGCTCCTGACAGAGGAAAGGCCGCCGCGGAAGCCCAGATAGCTGACGGGGCCGACGTTATCTTCGGGGCCGGGGGCCCGACCGGAAGCGGCGGTATTGTTGCGGCAATGGAAAAGGGTGTATTCGGTATAGGTGTAGATCAGGATGAGTATTATACAACAATGGGCGGGGGACCCGCGCCCTACCTCCTTTCCAGCGCAATGAAAAGAGTAGATAATGCCGTATACAGCGCGATAGAAGCTTTTGCCAAGGATACCTTTAAGGGCGGACACTATATGGGTTCCGCTGAAAATGAAGGAATTGGATACGCTCCATTTCATGACGCTGAGGACAAAGTTTCAAGAAAAGTGAAAGCCAAACTCGATGAGATACTGGAAAAACTTGCCGACGGGTCACTCAAAACCGGTGTGTCGCTGTAAGTTTATTAGAAAAGTGATATATCATATAATGTAGAACGAAACATACGGAGGGGCGGACCGGTAGACCGCCCCTCCTTTGATTTATTAACAGCTTTTTACAACCTTCCCGATCTAATGATGCCTATCAAGAGCCACAACCCCATAATGGCGGCGGTAAAAAAACCCGCAAGGCCCAGCACGGGATACCCTCTTATAAACGGTCCAATCTTTGCCTGAACAATTAATGATGAAGAAAGGAGCAGGGCAGCGATAATTATGGCAAAAGAAAGCCTGTTTCCAATTCTATCAATTTCAGTGACAGCTTTTTCCAGATTTTCGTGAAATATCGGCAATTTTAATTTTCCAAATCGAATCTTCTTGACTATTGAACCCAGCTCCATCGGGAGTGATTTTATGATATAATTAATATCATCCAGGACCTGAAAGATTTCTTTTGCATACTTCTTTGGGCTGTACTGCTTGTAGAACCACCTGCGTACATAAGGCCTTGCAGCTTCTGTAACATTAAATTCAGGATAGAGTTTCCTGCCAACGCCGTCAACTTGAAGGAGTGTCTTAAAAATCAGAAAGTATTCGCTGGGAAACCTTACCCTGTACTTTCTTGTAATTGAAAAAAGCGCCTGAATGGAAGAAGAGACATTTATTTGAGAAAGCGGGACATCCTGAGTCATGTCCATCAAATCGTAGAGATCAATTTTCATTCTTCTTAAATCAACATCTTCAGTAATAAAATTATACCTCTGGAAATATCGAATAATTTTGTCGGCATCTCTGTCCAGAAGACCGACAAGTATATTTCCGATTATCTGTATACCCTCATCATCAACATACCCGGTTATCCCGAAATCTACCGGCGCGACAACATTGTCCGGCAGGATAAATATATTTCCAGGGTGCGGGTCGGCATGGAAAAACCCGAGTTCAAAGATTGCTCTCAAAGATATCTGCGCACCATTTTCCGCAATCTTTTTTCTGTCCAAACCTGATTCCTCTAGCCTCTCTATATCAGAGATTTTGATGCCATCGATAAATTCCATGACCATGACGCTGCCAGTTGTATACTCCTTATATATTTTAGGAATATGGATATTGGGCTCGCCTTTAAAAAAACGTGAAAACCTTTCAACAGAATAGGACTCTCTTATAAAATTTAATTCGTTTAAAAGTATTTCTGAAAATTCCTGAATCGTTTCAACAGGATTATAGGCCTGTAATTCAGGGATATAATTAGCAGCCAGCCGTGATATAAGTTTGATAATGCTCAAATCAGTTTCAACAATTTCTCTTGTTTTAGGCTTTAAAACCTTTACCGCTACCGTATCACCGCTGTCTTTTAACACAGCCCTGTGGACCTGGGCGATTGATCCGCAAGCAACAGGCACGTGATCGATTTCCCTGAAAATATCACCTGTGCTCTCTCCAATTTCACGCTCAATAATCTCTTCGATTTTCGCAAAGTCTGCAGGAGGCGTTTTATCCTGAAGTTTTTCAAGCTCCTTTGCGTATTTCTGCGGGATAATATCAGGTCTCAAACTCAGGATCTGCCCCATTTTAATGAAGGCGGGGCCTAACTCCTCGATGGCAAGACGGATTCGCTCCGGTTCGGTTAGTTTAATCAGTGACTTTTCCTGCCTTGCGCTGAGGATCCTGTCCGGCAGGGCCCCCAGTCCCGCCCTTATCCTGCTTAGAAACGCGGAAAAGCCATACTTCCCGATTATCGTAATGATTTTTACAAGCCGGGTGAAGTTTTTATAATTTTTGTTTATTTTTAAGATCGGAATCATTTATTAATCTCCTCCCCACCCTCTTTCTTTCTCATACAGATTGGGAAGAAATGCCGCGCGGGTGACCTTTTCTCCGTAGAGTTTTTTCATCTTATCAAGGAGCGCGTCCGGGTCTGTGCCTCTCTGACCGGCAATCTTCTCTTCATTCATACTATTTTCTATCCTATCTCCCCGGAAAAGTTCGAACTGTTCATTTATATGAGCGGGCTTCACACCAAAATTTGAAACAGAAATTCCCACAAGGCGAACCTTTTTATCATTCCTGTCAAAATGTCTAAAAAGCTCAAGGGACATGGAACGAATGGTTTTCATATCATTTACAGGAAAGTCAAGAGTACGGCTCCTTGTAAATGTTTCAAAACCCTGCAATCTTATCTTTATTGAGACTGTCCTTCCCTTTAAACCTAAAATTCTCATTTTTCGCGTGAGCCTGTCGGAAATTCGAAACAATACATGTTCGATATAACTGTCAGATTCCACATCACGGCTGAATGTAATTTCTTCACCGATTGACTTCCTGGAACCCTCTTTTTTAACCGGCCTTTCATCTATCCCATTAGCAAGGCGCCAGAGCTTTAACCCATGTTTTCCGAATATCTTTTCAAGAACCGCCCTGGAACTTTTAGCGACATCCCCGATGGTTGTGTACCCGAGGCTGTTAAGTGATTTCACGGTTTTTTCACCGGCGCCCCATAGACATTTCAGGGACAGATTTTCAATAAACTTCCCTTCTTCACCGGAGGGACATACAAGAAGCCCGTCCGGCTTACACAGTTCGGACGCTATCTTTGCTATTGACTTATTTGATGCAACCCCTACACTGGCTGTAAGGGTAGTTTCCTGCCGGATTCTTTCTTTTATACTCATGGCCAGTATATTTTCAGGCCCTGTAAGCGCTTCTGTACCTGTGCAGTCCAGAAATGCCTCATCTATGCTTATCTGCTCGACAAGAGGAGAAAACTGTTCTAGTATTTTCATTATATGTTTTGAAACGCTCTCATACCTTCTCATTCGAGGTCTGACATAAACAGCTTCAGGACATAACCTGTACGCCTGAGAAATCGGCATAGCAGAGTGGATTCCGTATTTTCTAGCCTCGTAACTCGCGGCGGACACTACACCACGGCCTCTACCGCCACGGGGGTCCGCGCCTACAACAACCGGTCTGTTGCGATATTCAGCACGGTCCATCTGTTCAATTGACGAGTAAAAAGCATCCATATCAACATGAACAATAATCCGCTTCCTTTTTTCATTCATACTTTTATGGCCTTTTTTATGAACATAGGCAAGTAAATTTGTAATTTCTTGCGAAAACGAGATTTTGTATCTGATGAAATGCAGGGGTTAATTTCTACCGTAAGTGGTTTTATCCATATAATATTCTAATATTTTTATCTTATACAAACCGGCTTGAAAGTTAACTTGATTATTTTAAACAATTGCCGGAGGCCGGACTTGAACCGGCACGGGGTTAAAGCCCCGAGGGATTTTAAGTCCCTTGTGTCTGCCAATTCCACCACTCCGGCAAACAAAAGCTATTATACATTACAGACATGGGTTAGTCAAGGCATTTGCCCTAAGATCTTAATGAATTTCCAGTTTTTCTGGAAGGAGATGGAACTCCTCTTTCCGCGCAGCTGTTCTTAGGGTCTTATCCAGGCAGACAAAAACACAACGACTCGTTTTGTACTCCGCCCAGATGACCGCGGATGAAAGCTGGAGCGAATCAGCTGCTTTCAAAGGATGAATCGAAACAAGTCGTGCCGCCTGATCTCTCAGTTCCCGGCTTGGGATGATCTCTGTCCAATGTTCAGAAAGCTCTTCTAAGGGCATTCTTGCTTCCTTCATTTCCTCGAAGCTGAAGACTCCCTCTCTTTTCAAACGGGAAAATGTGGACACACACTCCAAATAGGTGCCCCACCATACAGCTATGTGTTGATCATCCCTTAAATATCCTTTCATTTGTTCTGTGAATATTTCATCAACACATAGAGGCAGGATTGCAGAAGTGTCCCAAAATTTCATCTTGATTCTTTCCTGTCTTTTTGAAGTGCTTTTCTAGCAAGACTCTTTCTATCAGCTACTCGGGGTGTCTCCCAAAACCTTTCAGAGATTTGTCCGGAACCGATCCTGAGCAGGCCCCGGCGTTCCAATTCTTTCAAACGTTCCGGGAAAAAGTCTCCATCTCTATTTAGTGGAATAATTTTTGCAATCGGCTTTC
>DAOVJS010000121.1 GCA_030673105.1 Spirochaetota bacterium | reverse complement strand
TTACTTATGGTTTTATGCATTAAAAGCTGGTATTACGTACCAGAGGATGCTGGGCTTTTGTACCAGCCCTATCCGGTATTTTAATACCGGCTTTATTGCTACAAAACGAATAATTAAGTAAAAACCATAGGCGAGCAATAAAATCTCATAATGATTGAAAGATTGTTTTAGTTTAGTCAAGGAAAAAATGTAATAAAATTGTTTTTTTTCAAAAAATCTTATTTCATTACTAATTTTTCTGTTTTTTCTCTCTTGACTTTTTCTCGCCCCTCTGTATTATTCTTAATAGGGGATGGAAACGATATGTTGCTGTGATACTTGTCACTGCGGCTCAGGCCGTTTGCCATATCGTTTTCTTTCCCCATTTTTTTATCCTCAATCTTATCTGAATTATTATCCTGTTCAACTAGAGAATATAGTTCTTTAAAAAAAACTCTCACAAGAGCCCTTGCAACCCGCTTGCGTGCATCCGTCTTCTTCATTCCACCTTTTACATTGTTTCTGTAATAACCAGCCAGATGTGAACCAGGATTAAAAAGAACATAATTTCGAGCAGCAGTCATAAATACATTTTTCAGTCTGCGATTGAAAAAGTAGTTTGGAATCTCTTTCTCATTTTTCCCAGTTTTATATTCACGTTTGCACAGGCCTGAATAAGATGCAAGATTATCATCTTTTACGAATCTTCTGATATCGATAATTTCTGCATATAGGGTAGCAGCTGTCATTGTTCCGATCCCTCTGTGTTGTTCAAGAGTTTTGACAGCTTTATTGTCCTTTGTTTGCTTCTCAATCATCTTTTTTATTTCTTTCAATTGCCTCTTCAAAAGTAAGATTTGTTCAGTAGTGTTCTTTATCATCAGGCTGATAGCTGGTGATACCGGTCTAAAACTCCTTGAAACTTTCTGCAGCTCTTCAATGAGTTTCTTGCGCCCCTTATAATTAAAGTTCCCCATCACAGATAGAAAATCAGTTTCAGAGAGGGTTTTCCACTCAAATATATCCGGTTTTTCAACCAAAAGTGCCATAATCCCCTCATTCTGCAGGATGTTTTCGGTTATATCAATATCCGGGTGTTCACCTCCCAGGGCTAAATACAGATCCGCAGAGGCTTCTCTTAGCAGTTTCCAGAGCCTGTTGATAGATCTGGTCGATTCCGTGGTCTTCTGCGAATATGAGCGGGTTAGCCCCTGCAAGTCTTCATCAGGTGACCATACCCTCTTACATTTGTCTAACTTCCCCTGAGCTTCAAGCGCCATGGCATACCTTGCTGTTGATTCAGCATCCTTTTTATTGTTCTTATTTTGCCCCAAAACTACTTTCCGGAACTTACCAACATCACTCGGTTTAAAAGAGTAGAACACAATTTCCGCATATCTCAAAGCTTTCTCTATAGGTTTGCTCTGACCATTGCTCCCTTCAATCGCCACAATAACATCTTCCTTTTCTTTCACCCACCTGATGAACCTCTCCATACCTTCTTCTGTTGCCGGATATCCTCTCTGTTGTGCCTGGCACTCTCCCAATTTTACAAGTGCACACTGACACCCTTTTGAATCAGGATCAATCCCAATTGCATCTCTTAGCATAATCTTCTCCTCACAAATAAGATAGCGGACCATCCCATTCCGACATACTTGTAAGAAGCCACTACCCTATTCAAGAGCAGGCATGTGTTTTACGAGTCCAGAACGGCCCTTGTGGAATTGGCAATCTTTCAATCTACATTTTCAATGCAGTTTACTTGTAGCATCAACTTCCACAAGGTATCCTTTACTAACTCATTTTTAAAAAATCAAGCTAAATTATCCACATATCCACAAGTTATTAGTCTCCCCCTCCCCCCGGACCCCCCACCCCCTCATTACTACTACTATTCTTTTTATTATTTTCTTATTACTATTAACTTACAAGTTTACTTGCCTATTTTTCCGGGTAATGGTGGATATCTTCATAATGCACAAAGTATTCATTGAAAATGTTTATAACATCTTCTTTAGCTGTATAATCAAATCGTAAAGCCACGCCGCAGTTAGGGCTTATTTCACGCGGACCGGGTATCAGTACTGCCTTAAAACCTTTTTTCTTCAGCACACTTTCAGCCCTCAGAGCATGATGAGATCCAAAAAAGGTGATTACTCCCTCAAGAGACCCGATACCCCCGGTTTCTTTTCTTTTTCTGCGTTTCACTGCTGCAGCCCGGTCCTTTTAAATAGTTGCATTATCCTTCCAAACAATTTTAAGATCAATTAGTTCCGGCAATTTCTTTCAGCGCCCGTGATGCCTTAATTATATCCTTTTCCTTTGTAAAGTAACCCCAGCTGAACCTTACAGTACCATCGGGAAAGGTGCCTATACTGCCGTGAGCACGGGGGGCACAGTGAAGGCCAATTCTTGTCAATATTCCATACTTCCTGTTCAGAATATCGCCTGCCTTTGATGAAGATATATCCCGGATATTGACTGAAAGAACGCCTGTTTGCCCGGGGCCTCCGCACGGACCATAAAGCGCAAACCGGCTGTCTCCTTGTACCTCATTTAAAAAGATGTCAAGCAGACGGCTGTCGTGTTTCATTATACTTTCAACCCCGTGATTAAGAATAAACTTCACGCCTTCTCCAAGTCCTGCTAACCCGATAACATTCAGCGTACCGCTTTCATAACGGTCGGGGAGGAAAACGGGCTGCTCCTCTTTATCCGAAAGGCTCCCTGTCCCGCCCCTTGTCATCGGGTCAAGGGCCTTCTCATGCCTGATAAAAAGCCCTCCGGTCCCCTGCGGCCCAAGCAGTCCTTTATGGCCGCTGAAAGCAAGAAAATCAATATTCATCCTGTCAACGTCTATGGGAACAACTCCGGCAGTCTGCGCTGCATCAACTAAAAAAAGAATATTGCGCTGTTTACATAATCGTCCTATTTTTTCAATATCGTTTATTGTGCCTGTGACATTGGAAGCATGGATTACCGCAACCAGTTTGGTATTTTCTTTTATTCTGTCTTTTATCGCGTCAACATGGACGGTGCCAGTTTGATCAGCCCTTGCGACACTCAGGTCTACTCCCATCTCTTTTAGATGATTGAAGGGCCTCATAACAGAATTATGCTCCATGCTGGTAGTTACCGCATGGTCCCCCTCCCTCAGAACTCCATATAGCGTGGTATTAAGAGCCTCAGTCGCATTTTTGGTGAAGACAATTCTGGAAGGATCCTTGATATTAAACATTGAGGCAAGCAGTTCCCTTGTATTCAATACAACTTTTCCTGCCTCAATCGCTTTTATATGTCCGGAACGGCCTGGATTCCCCCCTATACGGTGAAAAAAATGTTCCATTGCCCGGATTACAGAATCCGGTTTGGGCCATGACGTCGCGGCATTGTCGAAGTAGTACAGTTTCATGATTTTGTTCCTCACGCAAAGAAGAAAAGGGGGAAATGAAGTTTTTATTGCTATTCATGTCGTTTTTTTAATTCATCAATAGCGACTGACATAATAATAATTGAACCTGTAATAATAAGCTGCCACATTGTGTATACATTCATCATTCCAAGTCCATTTTGAATGATCCCGATAATGAATACACCTATAAAGGCACCTAACAGTGAGCCTATACCTCCTGCAAGGCTCACACCACCCAGGACAGATGCGGCAACTACCTGAAACTCAAAACCGGCCCCGGCAAGGTGGTTTGCTGAACCCAGGCGGGAAGCTAAAAGAATGGCGCTGATTGACGCAAGGGTCGAACACAGCACAAACGCGCTGAACTTAATTTTTTCTACATTTATACCGAGTGCCCTTGCTACTTCCGCGTTACCGCCCACAGCGTAAACTCTCCTCCCATAGGTTGTATTCTTCATGACGTGCATGAAGAAAAATAGTATCGCAAACATGAGTATCGCAGAGTATGGTAAAAATCGAAACAACTTGCCGTTACCTATCAGAAAGAAAATTTCACGGCCGGCATCATCCGCTATTGCTACCTTTTTGGTAATTAAATACACCACGCCTCTCAAAGTGTAAAACATACCCAGTGTTGTAATAAGCGAATTGATCTTCAGCTTTGTCACCAGAATACCGTTGATGACCCCGATCAACGCGCCCATGAGCAGGGCCGCAATAACGCCAAGAAAAAAGCTTCCTGTGGCATTCATTACCACGAGGAGAGGCAGTGAAACTAAAGCCTGGAGAGACCCGATTGAAATATCAACCTCACCGCTTATTAAAAGGATCGAAAACCCGACTGCGGAGATTAACGGTAATGATATCTGGCCCAAAATATTTGATAAGTTTCTCACTGTAAAAAAATATTTTGAACTGATACTGAAAAAAACGAAGATTATAATGAGTGTGACCAACAATCCAAACTCATTTACTCGAAATACACGCTTTAAAACCCCATCTTTTTTATTATTACTTTCCTGCATATATACAATCCTTTTACGCTATTCCTTTTTAGCAGCTGCGCCATAAGCCGCACCGCAGGCCGCGCTACGCAATCGCAGCCGCCAGGATTTTTTCCTGAGTTGCTTCATCCCTCTCAAACTCACCGCTTATCCTACCGTTACTCATAACGATAATATGATCACTTACACCAAGAAGCTCAGGCATCTCCGACGTCATTACTACGACTGCCATCCCTTCTTTAGCAAGCTCATCAATCAGGCGGTGTATCTCGGCTTTAGCCCCGACATCTATACCGCGTGTCGGCTCATCGAGTATGATAACCTTTAATTTCTTCATTAACCAACGCGCAATAAGAACCTTCTGCTGGTTACCACCGCTCAAAAACATGACCTTCTGCCGTAGAGAAGGGGTCTTTATACTGAATTTTTCCACAAATTCCTTTGAGCGTTCTGTCTCCATTTTCCTGCGGATAAACCCAAAGGATGAAAATTCACGGATCGAAGGTAAAGTGATATTTTGAGCAACTGACATCTGAAGAACAAGGCCCTCCTCCTTCCGGTCTTCTGTCAGCAGCCCAAGTCCCATCTTTGTGGAATGTGATGTTGAACCGATTTTCAGATATTTGCCATCCAGAATTATCCTTCCACCCGTAATGGAATCCATACCAAAAACCGCCTTTGCCAGCTCGGTCCTTCCTGCACCAAGAAGACCAAATATCCCTATAACTTCACCGGCATGAACCTTAAGTGAAACATCTTTAAGTTTTTTTTCAGTTGACAGGCTCTCAACACTTAAAACCACCTTCCCCTTACCTGTATGGGTTTTCGGGAAGAGGGTCTTAATCGACCGCCCCACCATGTCTTTTACAACCTCATCTGTACTTGTATCTCTTATGTCTTTCGATGAAATCAGCCTTCCATCGCGCAGAACTGTCACTCTGTCACTGATCTCAAATACCTCTTCAAGCTTGTGTGTTACGTAAATAACTCCTATACCCAGCTTCTTCAATTTCCCGATTACATTGAATAGGAACTTGATCTCGTTGGGAGTCAACGCGGATGTAGGCTCATCCATTACCACGACTTTCGCCTCATGTGACAGCGCCCGTGCTATTTCAACCATCTGCTGCTGTGAAACTGTAAGACTGGACAGCCTGTTTTTAGGGCTTATCGGCAGACCTATGGAGAGAAGGATATCAGTTGTCCGGCTGAACATCTTTTCCCAGTCGATCGACCTATTCTTTTTGAGGGGAAAAGACTCAAGAAAGACATTTTCAGCAACCGTCATTTGAGGGACAAGGGCAAGCTCCTGAAAAACGACTTTAATCCCAAGTTTCAGTGAATCAGCAGAGGAATGGATCTCAACTGGTTTGTTTCCAAAAATAATTTCTCCAGAATCTTTCAAGTACACTCCGGCGAGTATCTTTATCAGGGTTGACTTCCCGGCTCCGTTTTCTCCGACAAGGGCATGTACCTCACCCTTCCTGAGAGAAAGATCAACGCTATCGAGAGCTTTAACACCGGGGAACTCCTTTGATACCCCCTTTATTTGAAGAATAGTAACTTCCGGACTCATGATCTTTTCCTTGAAAATTTCAGGTTGTTATTATCTTAGATCTGGCGACTTTTCTCTTAGTATCAATGAAAACCGCGATTATGATCACTATTCCACTGATAACTATCTGAAGGTCCTGATTCCATCTCAATATAATAATACCGTTATTGATGACCCTCAGGATCAATACTCCTATGAGGGTGCCTATGAGTGTTCCCTCACCACCGCCCAGGCTTGTTCCTCCTAAAATGACTCCAGCGATAACAGATAGCTCAAACCCAACACCGGCATTCGGCTGACCCGAGTTCATCCTCGATACTAAAATAATTCCACTGACAGCGGCAAGTACAGAGTTCATTATAAATGTGATGATCTTCAGGTTGTCTACTTTAATACCGGATATTTTGGCTGCAGTATAGTTTCCCCCTGTCGCGTATAGAAACCTTCCCATTACTGTTCTGTTTACCACAAGTAAAAACGCGAAATAAAGGATGATCATGATAAGGATCGGTACAGGCATGAAACCAAGGTAGCCATTACCAATCCCATAGAAGGCATTAAGGTTGTGATAATTCTGAACTGCAGCTATTCTATAAATATACACCCCTCCTCTCAGGATCATCATCATCGCTATGGTTCCGATCAGAGAACTGACCTTGAGTTTTGTTCTTACAAGACCATTGATCAATCCAACAGCCGCTCCGAGTCCCAAACCTGCAAGAACTCCAAGCGGGACATTCATTGTCTTGTTCGTGATATCCATTGTAACAACGCCCACAAAAGCGACAAGGGAACCGATAGAAAGGTCGACCTCACCGGTGATCAGCAGCATAGTCATCCCGATACCGGCTATAATAGCCATTGAGCTGTCACGGAGAATATTGAGGATATTCTGGGTGCTGTAGAATTTTGGCGTGCCTATAGATATGGCGGCCGAAATTATAACAAGAACTGCCACAAGTATAATTTCATTAAAGAGAACTAACTTGCCAATAAGTCTGTCTTTCCTCGTAGAATCTACTTCTTCCAACGTTCTTCTCCTTTAATAATTACCATAAAAAATATTACTATTCCCCTCTCTGTTTTTTAGAGAGGGGAATGATCTCATTTTACAGATCTAACCGAAACTCAATACTTCGCGCACTCGTCTTCAGTGGGTATCGCGTTGACCGTGTCCCAGTTAATT
>DAOVJS010000013.1 GCA_030673105.1 Spirochaetota bacterium | reverse complement strand
GCGTAGTTCCAGACTACAAATTCAAGTGCCACAGGGCCTCCCGGTTCTTCTTTCCCTTTCCCATCTTTTCCAGAGGCGAATAGATGTATTCCGGGTGTGAGTAAAAGAGATGCACCGGCAGCGCTTCCAAGAGCACGTTTTAAAAATTTCCTTCTGGAAAGCTTCTCTTTGAAAATGTTTGTTTCATCTTTGTCCATAATCTTAATACCCCCTTATAAAATATTTTTTTACTAATCATCCTCCATTTCTTCAAACTCTTCGACAAGTATCGGGTCCATCCACTTTTTAGGCGCTCTCTGATCCGTGTCTTCAATGACACTGATATAAAGCGATTTTGCCAGCTGCGTATAAATCTGTTCAATGTACTGATATGTTTGACTGTCCTTTTCAAACCGCACGGGTACAAATGCCACCTTTTCATAATAAGCATTTCCGGCAGGGACAGTAATAAACCTTCCGGGACCGCTGGAAATGAAGGTATAGACGAGAGGGCGCGCGTAGTAAACCCACGGGCCCCAGTGAAGGTATGAATAGGGCTGGAATGTTCTGGAAAAACCTCCGTCTTTTCTGAAATTAGCTAGATCAACCGTGACCATACCCAGCCCGCACTTGAGGCTTCTGTTAAAAAAGCACACCCATGGAGTATCATGGGAGAGAACCTTTGCCTGCCTGGGATGACGCGGGCCGTCCGTAATTGTCATTAACCCTGTGGTCCCACCCGGTTCCCGCCATGCAAACTCCTCAGCAATTTTTCTATTGAGCACTATCTCCCCGTTTCTAAGGGCCTTAACATCAATATCTTTATTAATTTCAATTGTCGAGGACATGAGGATCCAGGGAACTCTGTCGTAAAATGTGTAGGTTATCGATATCTCCGCTTCCGGGTAATGATCCAGTGTGCCGCTTCGCTTCGTCATGGTGAAGATTTTCCCCTGTATTGAAGAATATCGAGCAGGTGGGTCCCAATCTGAAGCATGCATCCATGGACGCGGCGGGGCGTAGATCCCGGGGTTCCAGTGAAGAGCACCGTTTGTTTCAAGGTGATGATCAAAAGTACAGTCAAGACCCATCTTCACCGATATTTCGTCGATCGCGCCACTCTTTTCTGAGAGACGTACATTATAAAACTGATTATCAAGCGCTAATCCAAGCCCGCTGCCGGTAGTTTTCAGGCCGCTTATATACTCTGTGTCCCCGGCGTCAGAATTACCGTAAAACGCGAGATAAACACGCGATGAGTTCGCAGGAACATCGGCTAAAAAAGCGACTTCAAAGATTGTTGTGGCCTGATACCGTTCACCAGGCTCTTCACATGTATAATTGCTCTTCGCATATACCTGGGATGGAATATCCTCTGCTGCGCCGGTTTCAGAATCTACCGCAATTACCCTCAACTCTTGCTCAGGGTCTGTCACCCTATCGCTGTAAAGGGCAAGGGTTACATGAACGGGCTCTCCCTTTCTGGAAATCCCGGCCGTTTCTTTACAGACTATCCCCGCGTAGTATTTCCATGAAGGGTCCCAGTACCCGCCGTAAGATGGAGCTGTTATCTTACCTGATAGAGAAAAAGGCTGTTTTTTATCAGCCGATGTACCGGAGGCCTGAACTATTAAATCCTCCCCGCATTTCCAGTCACAGCGGATAATGATCTCATTCAGGCCGCCGCTTCTAACAGTTTTATTTTTTTGATATACATCATTGTGGTAGATAAAAAAATCATTTACCTGCCTTCCATTTGTCAGCACCTTATTAATGCGGTATTCAGAGTTTCTACCAAGGTTAAAATAAAGTCTTAAGTGATAGAAAGGATGTTCCGGCGTTGGAAAAAAACAGTTTACTTTTGCACTAACATTGTCACGATTATTCGAGCCCATTAATTTCCCCTTTTTTTCAAGACTTCATTGAGGCTGTCCCATAACATATACAATGGCTATTTAGACACAATACCCTGTATAACATAAAGATACAACCTTTTATAAGACAGCTTAATTAGAGGTTGCAGAGCAACCCCCATTATAAACTAAACATACACTGTGTCAAGTAAAAATTACTGTCTTCTATAATTATTTGCAGGCGGTCAATCGTCTGGGTAAAATCTCCATAATTGAAATTTTAAAGTTAAAATGCCCGCAATAACCAGCGCCGGTATATAGATCAACTGCCATTTAGGGTACCTTCCTGGCTTTCCAGATCGAAGGCAGCCTTTATCAGGGAAATTGTGTAACGGTTCTTCGGATGATCAAATATATTTTCAGGGGGGCCCTGCTCAACTATCCTTCCATCCTTCATGACCAGTATATCATGACTCATCGCACGGACTACACGCAGGTCATGGCTGATAAACAGATAAGCAAGATCATATTTACGTTGAAGGTCTTTAAGGAGATTAATGATCTGAGTTTGAACAGACATGTCTATTGATGAAGTCGGCTCGTCAAGCACCAGAAAGCGCGGCTTCAAAACAAGGGCCCTTGCGATACTGATCCGCTGCCTCTGGCCGCCGCTGAATTCGTGGGGATACCTGTTCCTGGATGAAGGATCAATTTCAACCTCCTCCAGGACACCGGAAATAAGATGTTCACGTTCTTTCTTCGTATGCCCGATCCCGTGAACCTTAAGCCCTTCCTCGATTATCTGCCCTATCGTGAAACGGGGATTCAGGCTCCCGAAGGGATCCTGAAAGACAATCTGCATCTCTTTCCTGAGGGGCCTTATATACCTGCTTTTGAGGCTCTGAATTTCTTTCCCCATATACCTGATTGAGCCCCTGCTTGCTATAAGGCGGAGCAGGGCAAGACCGAGGGTGGTCTTTCCGGAACCGCTCTCGCCAACAACACCTACTGTCTCTCCCTTCTCTATTGAAACAGACACCCCGTTTACTGCCTTCACGTACCCTCTCGTCGTTCTGAAAACCCCCTTCTGAATCGGAAAAAAAACCTTTAAATCCCTGGTATCTATAACAACATTCCCTTCACCGCTTCTTTTCACGGCAAATTCATTCAGCTCCGAGGCCAGGAGATATTTTGTGTACTTATGCCGTGGGCTTTTAAAAACCTTCTTCATGGCACCGGTCTCCACAATCTCCCCATCCTTCATAACCGCCACCCTATCTACCATTTTACGTACAATCGTAAGGTCATGAGTTATCAGGAGAAGCGCCATATTCATCTCTTCCTTCAACCTTTTCAGAAGCTCCAGAATTCCGGCCTGAATGGTTACATCAACAGCAGTAGTCGGCTCATCCGCGATCAGAAGGTCGGGATTATTTGCAAGGGCCATTGCAATCATCACGCGCTGCCTCTGGCCCCCGGAAAGCTGATGGGGATAGGCGTCCAGACGCTGCGCTGCCTCCGGCAGCCGGACAAGGTCGAGGAGCTCCAGGACCCTCCTGTGTGCGTTTTCACGGGACATACCCTGATGAAGCATGAGACCCTCACTAATCTGTCTTTCTACGGAGTGAAGAGGATTCAGGGAAGTCATCGGCTCCTGGAAGATCATCGCAATTCTATTACCACGCACCTTCTGCAGGGCCTCTTCCTGCACTCTCATGATCTGGCTGCCTTCAAAAAGAATACTTCCGGAGGGGTATACAACACGCCCGCCGGGGTGAAGCTGCATTATTGAAAGCGCGGTCGCCGATTTTCCGGCACCGCTTTCACCGACAAGGGCAAAGGTCTCTCCCCTGTTAATTGAAAAGGACACATTTTTTACCGCCTTTATCTCCTGTTCATTAATTCGAAAAGTAACTGAAAGATCACGCACTTCAAGTAGGCTCATGTCAGGTTCCTCCTTGGATCAAAAGCGTCCCGTACTCCCTCACCTATGAAGATCAGTAAAGAAAGCATGACTGCAAGCACAAAAAAGGCGGATATTCCGAGCCATGGAGCCTGCAGATTGGCCTTTCCCTGCGCGAGCAGCCTTCCCAGAGAAGGTGAACCCACCGGAAGGCCCAGACCTAAAAAATCAAGGGAGGTAAGGGCTACGATTGAACCGTTGAGAATAAAAGGAAGAAAAGTCAGGGTCGAAACCATAGCATTGGGAAGGATATGCCGGAACATTATTATCGCGTTTCTCACACCCAGGGCACGGGCAGCCCTCACGAAATCAAGGTTTCTTGCCCTGAGAAATTCCGCTCGAACAACACCTACAAGAGAGAGCCACCTGAAAAGAAGAAGAATAAGTAAAAGCAGACCAAAACTTGGCTCAATTATACTGGTTAAAATTATCAGAAGGTATAATACAGGCAGAGACGCCCACATTTCAATAAACCGTTGAAATATAAGGTCGACAAGGCCCCCGAAATAGCCCTGAACAGCACCTGCAATAATACCAATGACGGAGCTCAAGCACGTAAGGATCAACCCGAAGATTACCGAGATTCGAAAACCGTAGATTATAAGCGCAAACACATCGTGGCCCTGATCATCGGTTCCAAGCCAGTGCTTCCAGGAAGGAGGGGCCGGCGCGGGAACAGTCAGATCATAACTGATCGTATCGTGCCTGTACTGTATCGCCGGCCACAGCATCCAACCGTCGGCTTTAATCAGGTCCAGCACATACTGGTCATGGTAATCCGCCTCAATTTCAAACTCCCCGCCAAATGCCGTTTCAGGATATTCTTTAAGTATGGGGAAATAGATCTTCCCTTTATGGGAAATGAGAATGGGCTTGTCATTGGCAATGAACTCGGCAAAAAGGCTTAAGGTAAATAGCGTTATAAAGGCAAAAAGTGACACGTACGCGCGCTTATTTGAAGTAAAGTTTTTAATACGGCGTTTTTGAAGCGGGCTTAATTCAAACCCTGACAAGCGGTTCCCTGCCACCTTATACCTCCCTGCTCTCAAAATCGATCCTCGGGTCTATGACTGTGTACATGATGTCGCCGACAAGGCTGAGGATCAAACCCAGGAGGCTGAAAAAGTATAGTGTGCCGAACACCAGAGGATAATCCCTGTTGATCGCGGCTTCAAACCCGAGCAGTCCAAGTCCGTCAAGGGAAAAAATGACCTCAGTCAGTACTGTGCCGGTAAACAGGGCACTGATAAATGCCGAGGGGAACCCGGCGATAATAATCAGCATGGCGTTGCGGAAAACGTGGCCGGTTAACACTCTTCGTTCAGTAAGTCCTTTTGAGCGTGCCGTTACCACATACTGTTTATTGATCTCTTCCAGAAATGAGTTTTTTGTAAACATGGTCAGCCCGGCAAACCCGCCGATAACACTCGCTGTAATTGGAAGAACGATATGCCAGAGGTAGTCTACTATTTTCATGTGCAGGGACAATTCCCGCCAGTTTTCAGAAACCAGTCCCCTGAGAGGAAATATTCTTAAATAACTTCCACCCGCGAAGAATACAATTAAAAGGATCGCGAATAAAAAACCAGGAATCGCATACCCTATGGTAACAACAAAGCTGGTCCACGTATCAAATGTAGAGCCGTCACGCACAGCTTTTCTTATTCCGAGAGGGATGGATATGAGGTATACAATTAGAGTGGTCCAGAGCCCGAGGGTAATTGAAACAGGCATCTTTTCGATTACAAGATCCATTACCTTCCTGTCCCTGAAAAAGCTCTCCCCGAAATCAAAGCGCGCATAGTTTGCCATCATTATCAATAATCTTTTTACAGGAGGCTTATCAAACCCGTAGAGCTGCTCAATTTGTTTAATGAGGTCAGGGTCGAGCCCCTGGGATCCTCGGTATTTTCCATAGTCCTCACCCTGAACGTCGGATGTTCCGTAAGTCCCCTGGTCCACCTCTCCTCCGGTGCGGCTTATTCTGGCGGTTGCCTCAACCGCGGTGCCTCTTAACTGCGCGATAAGCCTCTCTACCGGGCCGCCCGGCGCTGTCTGAATTATAAAAAAGTTTATCACCATTATTCCGATCAATGTGGGGATTATCAGTAAAATACGCCGGATTATGTAACCTAACATTTACCTTTTCCTCCACCCATTTAAATACAAGTACCGCTGTTTACCCGGTGAGCTTACACCGCCAAACGATGATCCCATTAAAAACGGGGTAAGGCCGCCCCTGTTAATAATTAAGGTTGTCTCACAACCTCTGTTACCTGCTTTTAATCTTTTTCTCTTTTTCCGGATCAATCCACCATGTATCAATAAAGCCGAGCGCGTATTTTGGCTTAAGATCAGGCCTTTCGAACTTATTCCAGTAAGCTATGCGAAAAGTTTGCACATAGTAGTGAGGAATCACGTAATGTCCCCATAACAGAACCCTGTCAAGGGCCCTGCAGGCGTCAACAAGGCTCTTCCTGTCCGGGGCAGTGATTATTTTGTCAATCAGCCCATCCACAACAGGGTTCTTTATTCCCGCAAGATTCCTTGTGCCCGGCCTGTCTGCCGCTTCTGAAGACCAGAAATCACGCTGCTCATTCCCGGGCGAAAGGCTCTGACCCCACCTGACAGAAGTCATGTCAAAATCGTAGCTGTCTACCCTGTTTACATACTGGGAGCTGTCAACGACACGTATGGCGGCTTTGATACCGATCCTTTCAAGGTTTTTCTTGAAGGGTATCGCGACACGTTCCATGCCCGGTGAAACGAGGAGTATTTCAAATTCAAAGGGCCTGCCTGTCTTTTTATCGGTAAGCACACCGCCTTTTAAAACCCACCCGGCTTCATTCAAAAGCCTGAGAGCTGTACGAATCTGAGCCCTGATATTTCCCGAGCCGTCAGTAGCAGGAGGGCTGTACTCTCTAATAAAAACTTCCTCCGGAATCCTGGATCTGTAGGGGTTAAGTAACTTCAGCTCACCGGGTGCCGGAAGTCCGCTTGAAGCAAGCTCTGAATTTGAAAAATAGCTCTTTATCCGTGTATAGGCTCCGTAAAATAGTGTTTTGTTTGTCCATTCAAAGTCAAACATATTGGCAAGAGCCCAGCGGACGCGCCTGTCCTTAAAAAAATCCCTCCTAATGTTGAAAACAAAGGCCTGCATCCCTGTCGGATTTTCATCCGGCAGCTCTTCTTTTATTATAAGACCTTCGTCGAAAGCCGGTCCTTTATAGGCCGTGGCCCACACTTTTGCGGTGTTTTCTGAGCGAAAATCATACTCACCTGCTTTGAAGGCTTCAACAATGACTGTCTCGTCACGGTAATACTCGTATCTTATGGTACCAAAGTTGTACCTGCCCCTGTTAACAGGGAGGTCTTTTCCCCAGTAGTCAGGGTCCAGCTGATACGTAATTGAACGGCCGGGCTTGACATCCGTGATACGGTAGGGCCCGCTCCCCATGGGAGGCTCAAGCGTTGTCTTCTCAAAGGGATGGTCCTTATAGTAATTTTTAGAAAGGACAGGCAGCTGCCCCATGATCATGGGGAGCTCCGGGTTTGATCCCTCTTTAAAAACAAACCTGACACTCCGTTTCCCCACCTTTTCCGCTCTGAGAACATCATTATAATAGGCTCTATAGAAAGGATGTCCCTTTGATACAAGGACCTCAAAAGTAAAAATAACATCTTCCGGGGTAACAGGCGTCCCGTCATGCCACTTAGCCTCTGACCGCAATACAAAGGTCACCCATGACCTGTCCTCCGGCATCTCGATCTTTTCAGCAATCAGCCCGTACTCTGTGAAAGGTTCATCATAGGACTGCTCGGTCAGTGTGTCAAAGAGAAAACCGACCCCCCCGGCAGTCACCCCTTTTAGAATGAAGGGGTTAAGACTGTCATAGGTTCCTGTTGCTGCAAGTCTCACGGTTCCGCCTTTTAGAGCATAAGGATTAACATAATCAAAATTTTTAAAACCGGGCCCATATTTAACATCGCCATGAAGGGAGAAGGCATGGCTTACTATTACCTTCTGCTGTGAAAAGCCGTTTAACGCAGTTCCAACTAAAAATACTAAAGAAATTAAAAAAAAGATTCTCTTCATTTAACCCGCCCTCTTTTTATTAAAAAATTTATTTGATACATAAATAGGATTTTCATAACCTCCGGCTACCCGGCAGGCACAACTAAAACATATACATGATCCCTCTTCAGTAAATACTACAATAATATCTCAGCAATATACGTCAAGGAAAACAATCCTGCCATAAGAAAATTGCAGTATAAAAAGTTATCTGCAGAGAAATAATTTATACCGGAGGGTTAAATTTTCCCACCGGTCTTCACCCCAGTATCTAAAATGCCAGGGCTCATAGATATAGCCTGTTATCCTCGCTTTATACTTCGGATAGGACAGAAAAATGCCATATAAAGGAATATGGTCTTTAAGCCATAGAAATGCGGCAGTATTCTCAAAATCCCTCGTTAACCCGCTTGCGATTTCATCTGTTGTCAGATCACACGTTGTTCCCAGCTGATGCTCTGAATGGCCCGGTTTTGCAACGCTGTTTTGAAACATACCGAATCTCTTTAACGCATTGTGATACAGATAAGACTGGTACCGCGCATCTCTGAACGCGGAAATGATCCTTATATTAACACCATCTTTCTCCGCGTCAGCAATAAGATGGATAAACCTATTAAGGGCCGCTTTTCGCAGGACGGCTGCCCTCGTTTCATAGCCCCTTGCCATATAATTTTTTGGAACCGCGATAAGGTCGGTCGGTTTATAAAAGATTGGAATAGGATTCAATCTGTCAACGTTCGCACTCCCCAGAATTATGTTTCCATCTTCATCATAACGGGTCCCCTCAGGTTCTTTAACGGTAAAAATCTCCGGGAGATAGAAAAAAGATTGCCCCTTTGAACAGTAATACCAGACGAAACTCCCGTGTACATAATTATCTAATACTGTAATCCTGTCACCGAATTTCAGGGATACATCTTCCATCTCTCCTGACGAAAAACCGACCAGCCTGTATGGATGACCTTCAGGGAGTATAAAATATACATTTCTCCGCTCCTCTGATAGCCCAACCCCATGGCAAAATATGAATAACGCAATTAAAAAAAGTAACTTTTTCATATAGAAGTATTCGTAATACATAATTCCTATTCTTTCAAGAAAAATGAGGCAAATTACCTTGAATATAGACCTGTCACCTATTATTATGGATTCTATAAGCCAAGTTTTAGATATTTTATGCATCCACACTTTGAACAATAAAAAGGATGAAAAATGATAAAAAAAGCGATAACCTACGATTTTAACAATACAATTATCGACAGGATTAAAGGCCCGTCCGGAATATCTGCCGAAGAAATTGAATCCTACATAAAAAAAGCATCCGAGATTCACAATATCCTGGCATCGAAAAGAGAAATCGGAGGGCTCCCTTTTTATGAGCTTCCATATAGAAAAGATGAAGTAGAAGAAATTAAAGCCCTGGGAGAATCTGTAAAAGAAGAAATGTCGAACAGTATTGAAAACGTCCTTGTTATCGGTATAGGCGGTTCTTCCCTTGGCGGAATAGCGCTGATAAAATCACTGACTCATCCCTTCTATAACCTTCTTCCGGAGCATCTAAGAAAAACCCCCAGAATATTTTACGCGGAAAATATTGATCCGGACGAAATAATGGGACTGTTTGAGCTATTGGATCCTGAAAAAACGATCATTAATATTATCTCAAAATCAGGAAACACCGCGGAACCGATGGCCAATTTCCTTCTCTTTCATAAGTTTATGGTTGAAAAAATCGGCGAAGAGAATTTTAAAAAACATGTCATCGTGACAACAGATATTGAAAAAGGAACAATGAGGCAGATAGCAAATGATATAGGAGCCAGGACACTGAAAATTCCTGAAGGTGTTGGAGGGAGATTTTCAGTTCTGACGTCTGTGGGTCTATTTCCGGCATACCTGGCAGGAATAGATATCGATTTACTGCTCGAAGGCGCCGCTTTCATGGACAGACTCTGCAAGAACGAAGATATATTTGAAAATCCCGCGTATATGAATGCCATTATACATTACCATTTACATACCCGCAGAGGGGTAAACATGGCAGTACTTATGCCCTATTCCCAGGCTCTTGCGGAAATATCAGTGTGGTACAGGCAGCTGCTGTCAGAGAGTCTCGGGAAAACATATTCACTGAGCGGTGAAGTGGTTTATGCCGGACAGACTCCTATAAAGGCGGTAGGTGCTATTGATCAGCATTCTCAAATTCAGCTCTACAGGGAGGGACCTTTTGATAAGATAATCACTATATTAACGGTTAAAAATTTTAAAAACTTCCTGAACATTCCTGCTCTCTTCGATTCCTATGAGGGCACTTCCTATCTCGGCGGGCACACGCTGAATGAACTATTCGAGGCAGAAAAACAGGCAACTATTCTCGCGCTCGTTAAGTCGGGGAGGCCCAATATAGAAATCACACTGCCGGAAATCAATCCATTCACGGTCGGTCAGCTTCTTTATCTCTACGAGGTCCAGACGGTATTTGCAGGATTCCTTTACAACATCGATTCCCTGGACCAGCCGGGTGTAGAGGCAGGTAAAAATTACGCCTACGGTTTGCTTGGAAGAAAGGGATATGAAAACATGAGAGATGAAGTCAACAATTTTCCGGAATCCAATAAGAGATACATAATAGGTTAAGGGCCGGTTTGTTATCACCTTAACAAAATTTTGTACAAGAATTTATTACTGCAAAACTAATTGAGAAGCAAGAAATGACATTTTATCATGATTGACAAGTTTACTTGCCTATGTTATAATTAAGTTTAAACATGATAACATTTTAAATTAGCTGAAGGGCGATTAACTCAGCGGTAGAGTGCTATCCTCACATGGTAGAAGTCACTGGTTCAAATCCAGTATCGCCCAAATACCCCGGCAAAGCTGCCGAGGTTTAATTCAGGATGTCCCTTAACATATAAAATGGCTATTTAAACACAATAGGTGGTGCTGGGAGCCTGTATAATAATATATTGCATCAAATGTATAATCTGTAGATATGGGACAGCCTAATTAGAGGTTGTGGGACAACCTCGATTATATAGGGAAAAAACAGAATATGTTCGGTAACATTGTATGGCTGTCCCTCACCAATATCAAACGGAATAAGTTCAGAACTATACTCTTCTTTCTTATAGCATTCTTTATTTCACATGCCCTCTTTCTTATTAATATCTCAAAAACATTTCTCAGATTCCCTGAGTTTACAGATGTAAAACAGTTTTTCTATATTATCATTTTTTCAGTTCTCCTTATCAGTGTATTTGTACTTGCTGCTGTTTCAATCCTGTTTATAAAATTGAGAAGAGAGGAATTGGGAATTTTACGAATTTTCGGAGCACGAAAAGCTGATATCCTCTTTCTATCATCCCTTGAAATATTTTTTGTTTCCTGTACAGGGGCTCTTGCCGGAATTTTAAGTATAATGCTCATGATCTTTTCCAGAGTACTATATCTGCCCTACTTTCTTGAAGGAATGAAGAGCCTCAAGCTAATAAAATTAATAGGTATTGCGGGGCAAACAACATTCGGGGTAATAATCATAGAACTTTTTATCACCTTAATTCTAATCTCAACTTTATTAAAAAATGATATCACCGATATGTCGAGAGGTTCAATTTGATTGTTAAAGTAATTTCCGTGTCAAAAGTATATGAAGGTCACGGGAATAAACCTCATATAATAAATGCTGTTGAAAATGTAAGTATAGATATCAATGAAGGGAGTTACACGTTAATATTTGGCCCCACAGGGAGCGGTAAAACAACACTCCTGTCACTGATTGCAGGTATCATCTATCCGACTGATGGGGAAATCGTTTTTCATAATATCCACCTTTCATCGTCAAATGACAGTAAAATATCTCTTTTTCGTGAGAGGTATATCGGATATATACCTCAAAATACTCTCTTTATAAAAGAATTAACAGTTCTTGAAAACATACTTTCACCAAATTCTTTTTTAAAAAGGCGTATGCGGAAGTTAAAATCTTATGCCTTCGAGCTTCTCGAAAGGCTTAAATTAAGTGAGAAAGCTCAGGCCAGACCTTTCGAGCTTTCGGGCGGAGAGGTTAAAAAGGCGATGGTCATTCGCGCCCTCGTGAAAAAACCTATGTTCATTCTAGCCGATGAACCATGCTCCGAGCTTGATAAAGAATCAACTAAGGAAGTAATAAATCTGTTTAACGAAGAGCATGAAAGAGGTTCGGCCGTCATAATCGCAAGCCATAACCCCATACAATTTAAGAAGAGAGTTGATTTGTATACAATGGTCAGAGGCCAAATTATTGAATATAAAAAGGGAGGTAAAAATTGAACAGTTTAAATCTAAGGTGCGGTACAGGCAAATGTGTAATTGATAATACTACCGAAATGGAAATAAAAAAGTGTATTACACAAAACCTTAAAGACCAGCCCGATAAATTCCAGCCCTGTTCGTACCTTATTATTAGAGCCACAGATGAGTACGCTAAAGGCGAGGTCTGGAAAAAATTTGGAGATATAATTGATAAAACTAAAAAGCGCCAGGGTTGAACCGCAGCCCGCAGAATAGATGGATTTGTAAATGCTAAAAAAAGCGTGATACACCTTTTTAAGTTTTTCGGTTCTCACAGTGTCGATGTGAAAAGGAAAGAACACATGACCAGCATAAAAGAAAATTTAGAAAGAGTAAAAGAAACCATTGAGAACATACTTACAAAATCGGGCAGGAATGACGAAGTCACCCTCGTAGCCGTAACAAAAACCGTTTATCCTGAAAAAATCATCGAGGCGATAAAAGCAGGAGTCACGATAATCGGAGAAAACAGGGTCGGCGAGGCAGGGGGAAAATACGGGATCATAACAGAAAAAGTTAAATGGCATCTTATCGGACATTTACAGAGAAATAAGGTCAAACGGGCACTCCCGATATTCGATATGATCCAGAGTATTGACAAAATTGAAACAGCAATGGAAATTGAGAAAAGAGCTGAAAAACCGGTCGATATATTAATTGAAATAAATTCCAGCGGAGAAGAAACAAAATCCGGCATAAAGCCCGATCAGCTCCTCTTTCTTGTTGATCAATTGAAAAAACTGAAGAAGGTAAAAATTAAAGGCGTAATGACTATCGGACCGTTTACACCTGAGGAAAAAAGAATACGTGAAGCATTTATTCAAACCAGAAAAATATTTGAAGAACTGTTGGAAAGAGAAAAGGACCCTGAAATAAAATATCTATCAATGGGCATGAGCCTTGATTATCAGATAGCGATTGAAGAGGGTTCAAACATGGTAAGGATAGGCAGCGCGATTTTTGGAGAAAGGGTCTATACACAGTAAAATTTAAAACCAGCGCGGATGTAATGAAAATAACTTTAAACATGGCGGTATTATCCCGGACATATTTATGAAGGAAGAAAAATCATACACCCTTGAAGTAAAGGTGCATACAGGAAGCTCAAAAAGAGGAATCAGTATAAAAAATGGCCGGATCAATCTATACACTCCAAAAAAGCCCATCAAGGGGGAAGCCAATCTTGATGCGATTCAGATCATTTCTAATTACTACGATGTTCCAAAAAGGAATATCGCAATACTGAAAGGGATAAAATCAAGAAACAAAGTGTTTTATATAAAGGGGAATAAAGGGAGATATGGAGGCGTAGATGGTAGACGTTAAAACAGCGATTATCGGCGGTACCGGATTGTACAGCATGGATGATATTACAATCATCGATAGTATAGGCCTAAAAACTCCCTTTGGTGATACATCAGACAGCATAAAAATAGCCCGTGTGCAAAACAGAGACATTGCCTTTCTACCCAGGCATGGAGTCGGGCACAGGCTGCTGCCGTCCGAAATACCTGTAAAGGCAAATATATGGGCTTTAAAAAAACTTGGAGTAGAAAGAATAATATCGATAAGCGCCGTAGGCAGCCTCAAAGAAGAGATAAGACCCAGAGATATTATAATACCGGATCAAATTATTGATAGGACAAAGCTAAGAGCTAACACCTATTTCGGAAACGGTATCGTAGGGCACGTTTCCTTTGCCGATCCATTCTGTGAAGAACTCAGCGAGGTATTATACGGTACAGTGCAATCTTTAAAATACAGGGTACACCGCGATGAAACATATGTCTGCATGGAAGGCCCTCTCTTTTCAACAAGGGCGGAGAGTAACATGTACAGATCCTGGGGCGGTGGAATCATCGGAATGACAGCCCTCCCCGAGGCAAAATTAGCCCGTGAAGCAGAAATATGTTATTCTATCATGGCATTTTCAACTGATTATGATTGCTGGAAAAATGATGAGGAGGATGTTACCATCGAAATTGTAATCGAAAACCTGAAGGCCAACTCAGAAGCGGCAGAAATAATCATTAAAAACATCATCAAGAAACTACCTCAACATAGAACCTGCCAGTGTATGCAGGCAGCAAAATACGCCATAATCACAGATAAAAACCTGATTCCCGAATCGGCTAAAAAAGATCTGTCAATATTCTACGATAAATACTGGCATAAGGAATGAACAAGATAAAATTTTTTTTAACTCTGTTTATAATTTTTTCCCTTGTTGGCTTTCAATTCTCAGCCTCTGCTGAAGACTATTCTCTCTCGATTACAGATGAAATTATTACCCCTCCCCCTATAACAACATTTGATTTAACCGAAAAGGATGCTGACTATAAGGAAACACCGTTGAGGAGATTTGAAACCATCTTTTTCATCTCCATGCCCGCGGCAGCTATTTTCAGCCTGCTGGGGGTAGTTTCATTCAGGCGAGCATCTGGGGTCTCAGGACCTTTCACATCCAACGAATACCTTTATATCGTACTCTCGACCATAGGCATTTCCTTTAGCATAGCGCTAAATGACAATAGAATCACCTACCGAAAAGAATTATATTAAGTATTACACAAGCGAGGTAAAAGGGATTATGATGAAAAACCGTAGAATAAAAATATTTATAATAGTCAGTGTCAGTGTCATAATTGTCGATCATATAACAAAGTGGATTATTAAATCCACCATGGATCTGCATCAAACAATAAACGTAATCGGTGATTTTTTTACAATATCCTATATCTTAAACTCAGGAATTGCTTTTGGCCTTTTTGACAGCAACAAATCACCTGTAAAAACCCCGCTCCTTATTATTATCTCAATTGTTGCCCTTGCCATTATTCTGTACATATTCTTCTCACTCCCAAAATCCGTAAAGATGTCAGGCCTTGCAATGGGGCTTATTTTCGGAGGGGCAATTGGAAATATGATAGACAGAATCGCAAGAGGCGAGGTCATTGATTTTTTAGATTTTGATTTCCCCGATATTTCAATTAAATTCTTAAACATCCGTATGACAAGATGGCCGACCTTCAATGCCGCGGATTCATGCGTGCTTGTTGGGATTATCATACTCCTCATCATTATTATTATCGAGGGAGGCAAAGCTGACCAGCAGGAAAGGTGAAGCACAATTTTCATTTCATATATCTGACAGCAGCGCAAACATGAGGCTTGATGTCTATTTAGCGGATAACCTTACCGGCTTTTCAAGGTCCCAGATACAAAAATATCTACATGAAAACACCGGTTCCGTAATACTTGTAAACTCCGGAACAAAGAAACCGCATTACCATCTCAAGCCGGGAGACACAGTTGAGGTTAATATACCGGAGCCTGAAGCGGTTTCCCTTGAACCGGTTAGTATAAACCTTGATATACTTTATGAGGATCAGGATATTATTGTACTCAATAAGCAGCCCGGTATTCCTGTTCATCCTTCCTGCGGGCATGAAAACGACACCGTGGTGAACGCCCTTCTTTTCCATCTTGGTCAAAAGGGTTTACTGTCAAACATAGGAGGGGAAAAACGCCCGGGAATTGTCCACCGTCTTGACAAAGACACAGCTGGGGTTATGGTTATTGCAAAAAACAACCTTTCACATACCCACATTTCCCGGCAGTTTGCCCGGAGGGAAATTGAAAAAACCTACGAAGCCATTGTAAAAGGGACTGTGATTCCGGCCTCAGGTATAATCGATAAACCTATTATAAGGAGTACAAAAAACAGGAAAAAGTTTACAACAGGGCCGGCCGGAAGGGAATCTTTGACGCGGTATAAAGTGATCGATTCAAGGAATGAAACATCCTGGATGGAGTTCAGGCCGAAAACGGGCAGGACCCATCAGCTCCGGGTACACGCTGTGAGCATAGGGCATCCCATAATCGGTGACCCTCTTTACGCGAGAAGATCCTATCCGGTCCAATATATAGCACTTTTTGCAAGAAGTATCCTGTTCAAGCATCCAAAAACAGGGCTGGAAATGAAATTCAGTGCCCCCTATCCTGTTCATTTCGTTGAACTTGCAAATACTCTGGGGTACACAATTAAGTGATGCCTGCACGTGTGAATAAGATATGATGATTAACTCACTGATATTCAGGGTTAATATTTTTTCATATCCCGGGATGAATAAAATTTACTTGATTACCTTATGCTTTGTATATTTAGATGGAATGTTTAAGTATTAGACAAATAGTGATTAAGGACCCGGTTCGTCCTATAAAAAATTACTGGATATAATATGGCAATCCTGTATCACAGTACAAACAACCGCACAGAAAACGTCAGTTTCAGGGACGCTCTACTCAAGGGAATCGCGTCCAGGTACGGCCTTTACATGATGCCAAGATCAGCCATTCCACGGCTTAATTCCTCAGATATCAATGATATGGGATCTAAAAGTTATGCGGAAATTGCTTTTACCATATTATTTCCCTTTGTGTCACCGGATATAAAAGAAAAGGTTTTTTTGGATATTCTAAAAGACGCGTACAATGAATCAATTATTCCTGTAGACCTGCAAAATATAACAGTGGAAACATACATACTCTGGCTCTCAAAGGGACCAACCTACTCCTTCAAAGATTTCGCGGCTCGCTTTTTTGGTAGAGTACTGAATCATTTTCTCGATGAAAGCGGTCTCAAGCGAACGGTTATTGTCGCTACCAGTGGTGACACCGGAGGCGCTGTGGCCGACGCGCTTCAAGGTCTCAGCAATATATCAAACATTGTTTTTTACCCGAAAAACTCCATAAGCGAGCCCCAGCGCAGGCAGATGACTACTTTGAAAAAAAATATTCATGCCTTTGCCGTAAACGGAGATTTTGATGTATGTCAGGAAATAGCAAAGAATCTTTTGAGTAATAAAAAGTTCGCCGCAGCATGTTTTAATGACGAGGACCGATTTACCTCAGCGAATTCAATTAGCCTTGGAAGGCTCCTCCCTCAGGCTGTTTATCCTTTTTTTGCTTATTCAAGGATGAACACAGGCGGCAAACCATTTATCGCCAGTGTCCCTTCCGGTAATTTCGGAGATATGATGGGGACGGTAATAGCAAAGGAGATGGGATTACCGATTGAAAAAATTGTCTGCGGCGTGAATGAAAACAGAGAATATCCCGAGTTCCTCTACACCGGAAAATATAGAGTCCAAGCCTCAACATGGTCCCCTTCAACTGCCATGATCGTCTCACACCCGTCCAACCTCACCCGTCTCATTGAATTTTATGGGGGGCACATGCACGATGAAAGAAATAAGGCAACAAAAAGGGTCACAACCGCTGGAATCATAGAAAAAATGCCAGACATGAACGAAATGCGGAAGGATATTTACTCGGTCAGTATCAGTAACAAAGACCACTATGAGACTATCCGGCAGGTCTATGAGACCTTTGGCGTTATTCTCGATCCTCACGGCTCGGTTGCCTGGAAATCTCTCGAAGAGTACCTGGAGGGCAGGCACAGGTCACCCGCAGTCATATATGAAACAGCAGATCCGGGAAAATTTCCGGAAGATATAAAAAAGGCTATTGGAATTACACCCCCCATCCCTGATGGTATTGACAGTCAGAAATCATTGGAGGAAAGGATATACAATCTGTCCTCACAGCCTTATATCGACAAAACAGGTTCAAAACGTATGAGCGAGGAGCAATACTCAGAAGTAAAGGAAAAAATCAAAGTGATTTCTGTTGAATAAGAGAGAATCAAACTTATGATAAGGGAAAAAACGGAAGTTCTTGTAATCGGGGGCGGGATATCAGGATGTACCGCTGCCATAAAGGCGGGTGATTCAGGTAAAAGTGTACTCATGATAACAAAAACTTCTGACCCGATGGAGTCGAACACACGGTATGCACAGGGGGGTATAGTCGCACTGGGAGAGAATGATTCAAAAGAAATACTTTACGAGGATATAATGAGGGCCGGCGCCGGGATATCTAATCCCCTGGCAATAAAGATCATTACTGAAGAAGGCCCCCGGCTTGTCTTTGATTTTCTGATACATGAAATTGGAGTGTCATTCTCAAAAAATGAGGATGGAAGTTATAACTATACGAAAGAAGCAGCCCACTCAAAGAAGCGGGTGCTTCACCATTATGACATGACAGGTTTCGAAATACAGAAGAAGCTTCTTGAAAAGATAAAAACGATTAAAAATATTACTATTCTGGAAGAGTTTACAGCAATAGATTTTATAACCTCTCACCACAGTTCTGAAAACCCTCTGTTAAAATACAGGAATAATTTATGCCTTGGTGCCTATGCGCTCAATAACAGCACAGGAGAGGTAAATACTTTTCTTGCGGATGCCACTGTAGTTGCCACAGGGGGTATCGGGAAACTGTACCAGTTTACAACAAATCCTGAATGTGCTACCGGAGATGGAATTTCAATGGCCTACCGGGCAGGTGCTGATGTAACAAACATGGAATACGTGCAGTTTCATCCAACCATGCTCTACACTGAAGAAGGGAGCGGCTTTTTAATATCCGAGGCAGTCAGGGGAGAGGGAGGCAGGCTGCTCAATAAATCCGGCGAAGAGTTTATGATGAAATACTCACCTGAGTGGAAGGATCTGGCTCCCAGGGATAAAGTTACCCGTGCGATTTACAACGAAATGGCAAAGTCTGAAAGCAGCCATGTATACCTGGACGTCGCGCATTACTATACTGGTGAAATGAACATTCACAGTCGATTCCCCGGAATATTTGAAGAGTGTATTAAACATAAAATAAACATTGAGAAAGAGCCGATACCGGTTGTTCCAGCTGAGCACTATTTCTGCGGTGGGATTCTCATTGACGAGTGGGGAAAAACTACGCTTCCGGGGCTTTTTGCGGTGGGTGAAGCCTCCTGTTCGGGAGTACACGGCGCGAACAGACTTGCATCTGTATCCCTTCTTGAAGGCCTGGTCTTTGGAGTACGTGCCGGGATCGCGTCTTCAAAAACCGGAAAACAGGACGAATACTTTCCAGATATAGCAGACTGGATCTATCCGAAAAATATAAACACAACCAATAATGACCCGCTTTTAATTATTCAGGACTGGAATAACCTGAAAACCACTATGTGGAATTATGTGGGAATTATCCGCACGGAAACCAGACTTACCAGGGCAGAGTCTGATTTGAGAAATCTCCACTCACGCATTACCGATTATTATAGAAATACAAACTTAACAAAGGCCAAGATTGAATTGAGAAACGGAATTCTGGCAGCCAATTTAATAGCGCAGGCTGCCAGGAGAAATCGCAGGTCAACAGGCTGTCATTATATTGAAGAATGATTTACTGCTCGCACCACCCATTATCATAATCTCGAGCACAGGCCGAAATCAGCATAAATACATAAAAATTCAGGCGGTATACTATTTCACGGGAACCACCATATAACCCACTCTGCCTGTTCTGCTGTCTCTCACAAGTAACAGCACCTCACCCTCCCGCACGGCTTCTTCTACGAGCGAACTGAACTCCCTGGAATTATCAACCTGCCGGTTTCCCACACGGAATATGATGTCCCCTTCAACAAGGCCTACTTTAGCTGCTGTGCTTTCAGGTTTTATCTCTGTAATTATTACACCTATGGCTCTCTTGAGACCGATCTTACGCGCGATATCCTGAGTAACCTTTTCAACAGTTAAACCCAAAAGGTCATCACCGGTCCGGGCTTCTGCTACCTGCTCTATCTTCTCAAGCTCCCCTATCTCGACCTTAAATTCCATTTCTTTTTTATTCCTTAGTATTGTCACATTTATCATCGTACCCGGAGCTGTGTCTGCAACAACCTGCCTGAGTTCCGTGACCGATTTGATCTTCCCACCATTGAAGGCTATAATGATATCACCCTGTTCAATTCCCGCCATTGCAGCCGGACCGTCGTGTAGAATATCCGCCACAATTACACCTTTAAAGTTTTTACCCAGCTTCAGGCTCTTTGCTATCTCAGATGTGACATCCTGGATATTAACACCCAGGTAGCCCCTTACAACCTTCCCATGTCTTATGAGGGAATCTGAAATGGCTTTTACCATATTTGAAGGTATGGCAAACCCTAGACCTTCAGAACCGCGTGAGGCGGAAACAATGAGGGAGTTAATTCCAATAACCTTTCCCTGCAGATTGATGAGCGGGCCCCCGCTGTTCCCGGGATTAATTGCTGCATCGGTCTGAATAAAATCCTCATACCCTGTCGGGCCAAGAGCACCGATATTTCTCCTGTTTTTAGCACTGATAATACCCGCTGTCACGGTCCAATCAAGCCCCCTTGGAGAACCGATAGCAATTACCCATTCGCCTACACCGCATTTATCCGAATCACCAAAATCCGCATACTTCATTCCGGCTACCGGTTCGATCTTTACAACCGCAAGATCTGTTTTCGGGTCTCTTCCAATGAGTACAGCCTCATGAGATGTACCATCATAGAGCTCAACATTAATGACATCAGCATTCTGAACTACATGGTTATTCGTGATAATATAACCATCTTTGCTTATTATCAACCCGCTCCCGAGGGCCTGAACAGGTACCGTGCGCTCCCGCTCCTGCGGCGGGCCGAAAAAGTAACGAAAGAATGGATCATTACCAAAGGGAGATTCAGGGACCCGCTGTACAACAGTGCCGGATATATCTATGTGGACAACCGTAGGGGTTAAAGCGTCGGCAACCTCTCTGATAGCAGATGAAAATCCTCCCTCGTCCTTAATAATAATTGTGGATACAGGAGCTGCTTCATCAGCTTTGCCTCGATCGGGACTGGAGCCCATACCAAGGAGAAAAAAAACAACGCTTGTTATAATAATTCCCATTATAAAATATAGACTTCTCCTCTTTTTCACACTAATCACCTCGCTGTATGTTGCAATCAATGCAACTTTATTTCCATATCAGAATTTATGTTTTTATATATTAAAATTCCAGTACTTTTTTTAAAATAATTTGTTTTGCTTTAAAAAATATTTTAGCTAACAGGCAAGGCACTGTTTTAATAGGCAAAATTTTTACTGAGACAGCCTGAATTATTAGTTCCGGTAAATTTTCCCTATGATTATATATTAAATTTCTATATATTAGTGCTGAATTAGCGGAGAAGTGCACATGTTTGAGGTCAAGTATAAGGAACAGCTCGCGTCCGGAATATTTCAGATGGCAATTTCAGCCCCGCGCGTTGCGAAAAAGGCCCTGCCCGGCCAGTTTATCATACTAAAGATTGATGAATACGGAGAAAGGATCCCTCTGACCATAAAGGATAACGATCCGGGTGAAGGCACCGTGACAATTGTTTTTCAAGTAGCTGGAAAATCCACTCTGCAACTTTCTTTGCTTAAAACCGGTGACATGATAGAGGATTTCGTCGGCCCGCTGGGAAATCAAACCGAACTGCCTGACAGCAAATCCAGGGTTGTGTGTATTGGAGGAGGTGTGGGAACCGCCTGCATGTACTCTCAGGTAAAGGAGCTGGTCCGGAGGAACAGTGCTGTCACTGCAATAATCGGTGCCAGAACAAAAAATCTACTCATAATGGAGGACGATCTTAAAGAAATTGGCGCTGAGTTAATAATATGCACGGACGATGGGTCATACGGCCTGAAAGGCTTCGTGTCGAACGCGCTTGAGAACATGCTTCAAACCGGTGAGAAAATTGATCTTGTCTTAGCCATAGGTCCATTGCTGATGATGAAATCCATTGCCGATGTGACGCAAGGATACGGCGTTCATACTCTGGTAAGCCTCAATCCTATAATGGTGGATGGAACCGGCATGTGCGGTGGATGCCGTGTGACTGTGGGAGGTGTGACAAAATTTACATGTGTTGATGGTCCCGAGTTTGACGCTCACCTCGTGGACTTTGATGAGCTTTTTATGCGCCAGAGATATTACCTTGATGAGGAGAAACTTGCAAAAGAAAAGCACAGCTGCAAATTGAATACATAATCTAAGGTACGCTGTGCATCATTTAAGTTTTTAGCTTTCAGTGAAAGTTTTTAATATATATAGCACAGCTGCAGACTGCTGGTTTAACTTACACCGCAATATGTTTATTCCGGTAATTCATTACCCGGCAGTATTATCTATTTATAAATTCCGACAAGATTAACCCTGCACAATTT
>DAOVJS010000141.1 GCA_030673105.1 Spirochaetota bacterium | reverse complement strand
TTCCATGAAATAAACCGTTTTCCCATTGGATCTAAATATCCCCTTATACTTTTCGCGGCACAGGGTTATTATAATTAAAATTAACGAAACTATCAAGCATCAGATTTAGAAACATTTTTTCTCTGGATTGAAAAAAATATCGGTTTGATGATCTTGATATTTAGGAGCTTTCATGTTCTTCAAACTTTTTGTCCTGCCTGATAATACAGCGCATATTTTGCTGCCGCTTTCACGGCTTCTGTCATGCTTACTTCACCGGCTTTCCCAGAACCGGCTATATCAAAGGCAGTCCCGTGGTCAACAGAGGTACGAAGAAACGGCAGCCCCAGCGTAATTGAAATTGCTCTTTCAAAATCAACCGTCTTTGCCGCAATATGTCCCTGATCATGATATAGAGAAAGAACTCCGCTGTAAGCTCCCTTCAGCGCGAGGTAAAACACCGAATCAGCCCCTATAGGGCCTTCAACATTATATCCCATCCTGATCGCTTTTCTCACCGCGGGGATTATGTATCTTAGCTCCTCATCTCCAAATAAGCCGTTTTCACCGCTGTGGGGGTTGAGTCCCGCGACAGCGAGGATATATTCATGAACGCCGAGCCACTTAAACGCCTCAACGCACCTTTTAATATATTCCAGTACCCGTTCCTCTGTAACAGACGCAATCGCGTCGATGAGTGAAAGGTGGCGCGTGAGAAAAAATACCCTCATGCCCTTCACCTCAAACATTGTAAGGGGGTCATCTGTTCCTGTCAATCCCGCTAGAATTTCCGTATGACCTATAAAGGGAACACCGGCGTCTTTCAGGGATTCCTTATTAATCGGAGCTGTAGCGATAGCGTCAAGCTCTCCCTTAAGCGCTAATAGTGTCCCCTCTTTAATGTATTCAAATGCCGCTTTTCCACAGGAGGCCTGCACTTTACCTGTTTTGACCCCGTTAACATCGATATTCTCGATATTTATAAGGTTAATCACATCTTTTGAGTATATACCTTCATCCGGACTGTTTATTTCATTTACCTCTGAACCTAATTTACAAAATCCCAGTGCCCGCTCAACAATTGCCCTGTTTCCTATAAGTAATGGCCGGGCAGTGCGGTATATACTGATATCACGAAGGGATTTTACCGCTATTTCCGGCCCGATACCGGCCGCGTCACCTATCGTTATTCCGATCAATGGTTTATTCATAGCTTTCAGCATGCACTACTTCCCATGAGGGGTCTGGAGCGGCATGACCGCTAAAAAGGCAGTTCATTTTCACAGAACTTCAATGCAAGATCGATACACGCCTGAATGTCCTCTAACGAACACATTTCGCCGGCTGAGTGGACATACCGTGCGGGGATGGAAATGCCTCCGGCAAAAGATCCGCTTTTATTTAACTGGATCGCGTGCGCATCCGTACCCCCTATCCTTGATACATCCCGCTGATATAGAATCCCGTTCTTTTCAGCAAGACCTACAAGGTAGTTAACGAGCTTTTTCTGCACTATCACACTTTTATCCATAATTTTAATTGCAGCACCCTTTCCCATGGCTGAGGAGCCCAGAATATCTCCTTCAGGCAGGTCTGAAGAAGCAGTCACATCAACCGCAATACCCGCATCCGGTTCAATACTGTATGAAGCAGTTTTTGCGCCTCTCAAGCCGACTTCCTCCTGGGATGAAAACAAAAAATAGACTGTATTCGGAACTGATTTAATATTTTCCATCACCTCCAGCAGCACAAAACAGCCGACCCTGTCATCCATCCATCCGCCTGTAATCACATTATCAGTCACAGCATAGGGTGAGTAAATGGCGCACATGTCCCCTATTTTTACCAGGTTCAATGCTTCATCCTTTTTTTTCACACCTATATCTATAAACATCTTTTCTTTTGTAATTTTGTCCCCGTGTTCCTTTTTTTCAATACCTATAACGCCAATATCTCCATTTTCAAATATGACTCTTTTACCTAACAGGTATGCTTCGGGTTGATGGCCAACCTCTGAAAACCGCAGAAATCCCCTCTCATCCGCATAGGTGATGACAAAGCCGATTGTATCCATGTGAGCAGAAAGCACAATTTTCTTACAATCTTTACCCTCTCCCTTTTTCACACAGATTAACGAGCCTGTTGTATCATAAATGAATTCATCTACCAATTCTGCGGTAAATGCCTCAATTCTTTCTTTCACACTGTCTTCCCTTCCCGACACTCCAAAGGCGGTAAATATGAAATCTTTACTCTGTATATTCATGAGCTCTCCCGGATTTTTTCTGATACATCTCTCTATTTAAAATTTACCGCTTCTTTGACAACCGTTTTTGCGAGAGAAACAAAATTGTCGAAGTCCTGCCTGTGAATAATGCCCCAGGGAGAATGGATATAGCGTACAGGTACCGAAACTGTGACAGAAGGCACACCTTTTTCCGTAATGTGGATCAGCCCCGAATCCGTTCCTCCGGTAACTGTCTTCTTAAACTGGTATTGAATCCCGTATTTTTCCGCTACTGAAATAATGAAGTCGACCAATTTCCGCTGAGCTATCGAAGTTTTATCCATAAAAGTAATGGCCGGCCCCTCCCCGCTCACTGTGGACGGAGAATAGGTCTTTTTAAGCTCCCTGTCAGAGCAGGTTGTTCCTTCCAGGTTAAGGTTAAGAAGAAGATTCTCATACCCGTACGCGGCAGTTGCACCTCCCCTGAGCCCCACTTCTTCCTGGACAGTATAAGTGGCGATAATGTTGAGCTCAGGCCTTTCATTCTTTTGATAATCCTTCAATATTTCAGTTAACGCGGCACAACCCGCCCTGTCATCAAAAGCCTTCCCGTAATAATGATTGCCCTGACAGAAAAAATCTGACCTGAAGTATATATAATCTCCCGGGGAAATATCTTTAACTTCATCGCGGGTTGAAGCTCCTATGTCAATGGACAGATCTTTTTGATCAGGAACCTTCTTTCTTTCCTCCGAAGACATGAGATGATAGGATTTATGCCCAATAATACCGGGTATCTTCTTTTTACCGATAACAACCGGGTTCCCTATAAGTATTTTAGTCATCAGGCCGCCGATAGGGTAAAACTTAATAAGCCCGTTTTTATCAATTGATTTTACAATAAACGCAACCTCATCCATATGCGCGGTCAGAAGGACAGATTTATCACGGTTTCTCCCTTCTGTTCTTGCGATCAAGTTTCCAAGGGGATTTACTTTTATTTCATCAACATATTCCTCAATATCTTCCCGCACACTTTTCCTGATTTCATCCTCATCTCCGGCCGCGGAACAAATATTGCTGTATTTTTCAATTAACAATCCGGTTTATCCTTATGATCTTTAGTCAATCACTATCTATGCTCCGCCTGAAACAAAACTCCGGTTCTATGTAAATATCAATCCGGTGCCGTAATCGGAGATTTATCGGCAGTTAGGTACATCATCAGTTTTGAAGCTCTGTATATATCCTTCAAATCAATTATCTCTACGGGTGAATGCATATATCTCAGGGGAATTGACAATCCGGCTGTATAAACCCCCTGTTTTGTGATCTGTAGATAATAAGCATCCGTCCCGCCTGGCCTGGGCTCTACCTCTTCCTGAACAGGGATGTCTTCTCTCTCAGCTATGTCACAGATCCTTTTAACCAGTGGCGGATAATAATTGGGCCCCTTTCCCACCACCGGACCTTTGCCGGTTTTGACATCAATCGTGCTGACACCGGGGTCCGCAAATGTGACGTCACAAATCACAGCAATATCGGGGTTTACATCGTATCCCCCGACTTTTGCTCCCCGCAGGCCCACTTCCTCCTGCGCGGAAAACAGTAAATACACATCGTGATAATTATTTATTGTAATCATTATATCTATCATTGAGATCAATGCCAGCACGCCCGCCATGTTGTCAAAGCCTGAACCGGTATAATGATTCCCTAAAAGCTCCTTCAAATAAAAACATGGAAGCGCGACATCTCCCACAGAGACCACCTCAAGGGCTTCTTCCCTTGAAGAATATCCAGTATCAATAAACAATTTCTCCACCGGGTCCACCGCGGCTATTTCTTTACCTGTAGAAAGGTGAGGAGGCTTCATCCCTATTACACCGAATAAATCCTGCCTGCCGAAGACCTTCACCCGTTTTCCATACAGAGTCAGGGGGTTGATCCCCCCAATACCGGTAAAACGCAGTATTCCATTTTCTTCAATTCTTGTAATCATCAACCCTATTTGATCCATATGAGCATCAAACAGGAGCTTGAGCCGGTTTTCCCCCCTCCCCTTTTTAAAAGCAAAGATGTTGCCCAGGCAATCCTTCCGGACAGAATCAACCTTATCCTTGATCAAAGACAAAACACAATCGGCGAATTCATCCTCAAAGCCGGAAACAGAAGGAACCTGTGATATCTTTTCAAGATAATTCTTCAACTCTTCCAAAAGACTTCTCCCGCCGGACGCAGATTTCTCTTTAAAGCAGTAACAATAATGATAATTCTGCAGCCGGGAAATGTCAAAAAAAGGTTTAAAGAAAGGAATAATAAAAATCTCATTGACTTCAGTAATACAAAGTAATACCTTAATAATATATACGGAGGGTTCTGGATGAAAAAGGAAGAAATTATAACTTTTAAGGTGGATGAAACCCTGGCAAACGCCATGCAGGGCATTGAGAACAGGTCTGAATTTATCAGGTCAGCCATCCTTTCCGCCCTTGACAGCACCTGCCCGCTTTGCAAAGGATCGGGGATTCTCACTCCTGATCAGTACCATCACTGGAATTCCTTTGCCACAAACCACTTTATTGAAGAATGCACCACATGCCACGCGTTCCACATTGTGTGCAATTCTGAAAAGAACCGGGAAATCCACTATAAAAATACGGATGTTAAAATTGATGAGAAAGATTAATTTTTTATCTTTACTTTTCTTTCTAACACTTTTCAGCATTTTATCCGGGGAAACAGATAAAAACCTTTCAGGCCCGGCAGAACTGCTCAAAGTCTACGTGAGTATTCCGCCTCAATCATATTTTGTCGAGCGGCTGGGAGCCGATTACGTAACCGTAAATGTTCTTGTTGGAAAGGGAGCCGATCCTCACACATTTGAACCAACACCGAAACAGATCATGGCACTTGGTCAGGCCGATGTTTATTTTTCAATTGGTATACACTTTGAAACACTGATTCTTAAAAAGATCAGAGGATCAAATCCCCGTCTGGAAGTAATCCGTACAGACGCGGGTGTGGAGCGCCTTGTACCGCAAAGACTTAAGGGTTATGAGGATCATAAAAATTTCAGCCAGGTTGAGCCTGATCCTCACATTTGGCTTTCACCTCCTTTGATCAATTTACAGGCAGAAAATATTTATAGAGGACTTATAAAAGCCGATCCGGAAAATGCTGAGATTTATAAAAATAATTACGATGAATTTTTACGTGATGTGGAAGAAGTCCACGCCAGGATCACAAGGCTGCTAAAACCACATGAAGGAAAATCCTTTCTTATTTTTCATCCTGCCCTGGGGTATTTCGCTGAAACTTACGGTCTGGTGCAGGTTGCAATTGAGATGGAAGGAAAGAGCCCCTATCCAAAACAGATCGAGAGGCTGATCAAAGAAGCGGGGGAATTATACGTGGATAGCATCTTTGTTGAACCTCAATTTGATAAAAAGAGCGCGAAGGCTATCGCTGAAGCCATTGGAGGTACTGTTGTGACCATCGACCCGCTGAGGAAAAATGTACTGGAAAACCTCGAAGAAATCGCTGGGGCAATCGAAAAATCCTTCAAATAAATTACAGCGCTGGTCAAATGCCTCTGCCTGAGCATTCTATTAAGGCTCTAATTTTTAAGGTTAAGCGTTGCTCTTTATTAAAGTTTTTCTCACAACACCAGGAATTTTAAGGAACAACATTGTTACAAAGGAAAGTACAGAAATCGGACATTAAAGCAATCTCTTTTGAAGATGTTTCTTACTCTTATAACGGCCTGTGGGTACTTGAGAACGTCCATTTTAGCGTGGAAAAAGGCGATTTCCTCAGTATAGTCGGGCCGAATGGCGGAGGAAAGACAACCCTTTTAAAGCTCATACTGGGTTTGCTGAAGCCGGTCGCGGGAAGAGTCAGTGTTTTCGGAAAGTCGCCCGAGCACTCCCGCGGGTTTATTGGTTATATGCCGCAGTACACGCAGTTAGACCCTCACTTCCCTATAACTGTGATGGATATTGTAATTATGGGATATCTTAATAAAAGGCTATACGGATATTATTCAAACTCAGAAAGGCGTTCCGCGGCGGCCGCACTGGACGAAGTGGGGCTTATTCACCTGTCAAACCGCTCCTTTTCCGAATTATCCGGAGGGCAGCGCCAGCGGGTTCTTATCTCACGGGCAATCGT
>DAOVJS010000103.1 GCA_030673105.1 Spirochaetota bacterium | reverse complement strand
TCATTATCCGCGAAGGTTAAATACTAATTTCAAAGAATAATACGATTGTAAAAATCATATTTTTTTGAGTAAACGCCGGGGATGCACCTTATAATTATAGCGCATTATTATTTATTTTCAATATTTTTGTATAAAAAAATGCAATATTATTTACAAAATAGGATTGTTTGCCATCATTATTTTTAGTAATGTATAATAAAGTATACAGTTGCTAAATGAACAGGGCTCTGACCTCGGTGCATGTTACGGGCCAATTAAGTATGGATTTTTAAAGAAGAAACTGCTGAAAAAGTAAAAAAATTATGTGCAGGTTAACATTTAGTCTTGAAAAATGAAACAGAAGAAACTAAAATTAATAGTAAGGGTAATAACATAATGATTAATTTATTGGTGATTGATGACAAAAAGGACGATCTGGCAGAATTGTCCAGCCTGTTAAAAAAATTGATTCCCGACTGTAATGTTGAAACTGCCCTGTCCGGAGCCAAGGGAATTGAGAAAGCGAAAGAGGAATTGCCCGACATCATTTTTCTTGATGTTAATCCGGGGCTGGAGGGTCTTGAAGTCTGCAGGGCACTCAAATCTGAAGGAAGTACAAAACACATCCCGGTTATAATACTCACAGAGGCCGGGAAGGATGTAGATATCTGGGTTAGAGGGCTTGAGCTTGGTGTGGATGCTTTCCTGTCAAAACCCTTTGATGAAGCTGAGCTCGCAGTACTGATAAAAATCATCACCCGCTTGCGAGATGCTAAAAACGCGTTGAAGAAAACAGAGGAACAGCTGCGTCAGTCTAAAAAGATGGAAGCGATAGGAAAACTTGCGGGGGGTCTAGCACACAATTTTAATAATTTTCTTACTGTCATTCTGGGTTATTCGAATATTTTAATGATGAAATCAAAGGAAGATAAACATCTAAACCCTTATATTCATTATATAGAGGAGATAAAGAAATCAGCGGAACGGGCCTCTTCAATAACAAAGCAGCTTCTCGCTTTCAGCCAAAAGCAGGTGCTTCAGCTTAAGGTTTTGAATCTGAATAAATTGATAGATGAAATTGAAAAAATTTTCAGAAGGCTGACAGGTGAGGATATTAACCTGATAACAAAGCTTGAGCCTGAGCTTGGATTGATACAGGCGGATGTCGATCAGATTGAACAGGTTATGATGAACCTGATTGTTTATTCCCGCAACACGATGGGGAGGGGAGGGCATCTCATAATAGAGACCCGAAACGTTTATCTTGACGAAGATTATTGTAAACAGCACACCGAAATTCGACCGGGCCATTATGTCCTGTTTGCTGTAAGTAATATCGGATATGAGATTGAGGAGAAGATCGATAAACATATTTCGAACCCTTTTTCATTGGAGAGCGAGCAGCACAAAGGAGACGATCCAGAGCTAGCTACAGTTTACGGGATGGTAAAACAGAGTAACGGATACATTAAAGTCTACGGCACGATCGATCACGGCTTATTATTTGAAATATATCTGCCCAGAATAGACGAGGTTTATGATCATCAGAGGGAGGGCAGTGAAGAGATGGAGCTGGAACATGGAACTGAAACGATACTTTTAGTAGATGATGATGATGGTGTAAGGAATACTGTGTACACAATTTTGAGTGATTCCGGTTATTCGGTTCTTCAGGCAAGGAATGTGGAAGAGGCACTTTTCATAAGTGAAAGACAGGAGGAAAGACCGATTCAGTTATTGGTAACAGATATTGTCATGCCCGGTATGAGTGGTTATGAACTGGCAGAAAAAATCGTGTCTTACAACCCTGATATGAAGGTACTGTATATGTCCGGTTATTCTGATGATGCGGTTGTGCATCACGGGATGATGGCGGAAGGAGTGCCGTTCATACAGAAACCTTTTACACCGATCAACCTTTCCCATAAAGTCCGTGAAGTTCTTGATAAAGTATGAAATAAAGGGGCCAACAAGGCGTAGCTTAGAGCTGTATACCGTATTCTTCCTCCAGTTCATCAGCCGCGTATTTTAGCCCCAGCTCCTCCAATGTGCTCCTTTTTGGGATGGAAGTCTCCGGATCCCACCCGTGAATTTTATAGTAATACTTGAACAGCTTTTCGAGCTCTTTTGGGTCCAACGCTTTGCCGTTTAGGGGACCGCCTTTTCTTTTCTGGAGAAAACGTGATGAGGGCATGTCGTGTTCCATGCGTTTTCCTTCCCTCACGTTGTATACTTTTTCGATATTCAGCACCCGCCTTGTAATCTTTTCTAAACCGACGCGGTCTGTATCAAACCCTGTAACGGCTTTGAGGAAGTCCGCGTGCCATTCCAGATCGTCCTTCTTCTCCCTGCCCTCATAACCATAGAAAAAAAAGAATTCGGTTGTATTCTTGCATATCTCAAGTATATCAGTTGAAGTACAGATGTGTTCAAAATACGTGGCAATCTCGGCTTTTACGGGATGGCAGACCCACTGCTTATTAACCAGGTCCCCGGCGCCGGCCTCTTTGTAAACTTTTTGCCATTTTGGAGGAAGTGAATCAGACACCCCCCAGGCCATCGGTGCGACGGCCCTTAAATGGCCCGCGCCCCTGGTTGAGACACTGAGGCTGAGCGTAAGGCCCGCTATTGCCGAGCAGTCGATGGGCCCGTGGTCCATCCCCTTGCCGTAGCCGCCTGTAGCTGTGGAATCCGGATCAGCCCCCACAATCCTGCCGGCTGCTATACTCCCTTCAGCCAGAATATTACCGAATCCTTCCCGCCCGGCAATTTTATGAACCAGTGAACGGACGACTTCTTTGTCACCAAATCTGATTTCCATCCCGTCGGTGTCCTTCTTCGTTATAACACCTTTTTCATACCATTCCATGGCAGCAGCAGTGACCATCTGAACTGAATAGAGGTCCAGCCCGTACCGGTCACACAGCCTGTTAAACTCAACAATGAACGGATAATCATAGATCTCCCATATCGCGGAATGAAAGGACCCTCCGTCCGGGTGCTTACAGCGCCCGAGCCCATCTATGTATGTCCATTTATCACACGCGAGAGGGCATCCATAGCACGCTACGTCTTTTAACTTATACTTTTCAAAGATCTTTTCATGGGAAATTGGCAGCCTTTTGTCTAAATCTGTTCCCCCGCTTTTTAGATAATTTTTTATCGGGGCACTTCCGGCCCTGCACATATCAATGATGGCCACTGTGCCTCCATATTTTGTGTACCAGTCATAGGCGGAACACTTTTTATAATCTTCATACATCCCGTCAACAAGCTCAAATAGTCTGCCAGGATCGGCTATGTTGATGGTTTTGGAGCCCCTTACAGCTATGGCTTTTAAATTTTTTGATCCCATCACCGCGCCCATACCGCATCTCGCTGCAGCGTGCTCTTCGTCGCTGATAACACCCGCGATCTTCACCATATTCTCCCCTGCCTGGCCGATAGAGAGTACGCGTATCTCAGTATTCCCGAGCTCTTCCTTGAGAATGATTTCGGTTTCGAAGGTGTTTTTGCCCCAGAGGTGCCGGGCATCCTTTAATTTCACATTGTCATCATCGATCAGTAGATAAACAGGTTTCTCTGACCTGCCCCGGATAATTAGATGGTCGTATCCTGCATACTTCAGCTCAGCCCCGAAGGTGCCTCCGGCGTTACCGTCGCCAAGAATACCGGTGAGAGGGGATTTAGCGGTGACGGTATAACGGCCCGAAGTTGGTACAGGTGTTCCGGTTAACGGCCCGGCGCCTATTATGAGCCTGTTCTCCGGACCAAGAGGGTCGGTATTAGGCCCTGTCTCGTCATAAAGGATCTTTGAGTTTATGCCTCTGCCGCCAATAAAATTGTACCTCAGTTCCTCTGTGAGCGGCTCTGTCAGGATTTCCTTCTTTGATAGATTCACCCTGAGAACTTTTCCCATCCATCCATTTAAAGACATTATTGACCTCCTGAAAACCTTTAAACAACGTGTAAAATTACCGGCCTTTATAATGTAACATCACGCCCGGCGGGTTCCGGCCACACGGAAGGTACAGTTTTATCCAATATTGCCCTGTCCTTTACTGTCCTGTACTCTTCCGGCCTGAGAAAAATTAACGTCCTGTTCATACAGTATTTGACACACTGCGGATCTCCCCCGCAGAGGTCGCAGGCCATTGCAGTCTTATCTTCCGGGTGTATATTTATTCCGCCGAAATTACAGGCTTCCACACACCGGTCGCATCCGATACATTTATCCTCGTCAACCCGTATCACGCCTGTCTCAGCGTCCTGTGAGAGAGCTTCCACAGGGCAGGCCGAAATACAGGGTGCGTTACGGCAAAAACGGCAAACCCTCGGTATTATCAGACCTTTCTCAGGAAAACTTATGACCTTTATTCTTGACATTGCAGGGTTGACCCCTGTCTTCTCATGGGCCAGTGAGCAAACCATTTCGCAGATGCGGCATCCTGTGCAGGATTCAGGAAGTCTCACATATATTTTGCGGCAGGACATTGTTGCCTCCAGGCTGATTTTACTTTGCGGGTGCGGGTCATTAATTTTTTAGAGTAGATTATATATGTTTTTCTGTCAATAAAATTTAAAATTTATATTGACAAAATATTTCTTTTGGTCTATTGTCTTTTTTTAAGGTAAAGTTATTTTACCAATTTATCAATTGAGAATCATAAATTTTTAAGGAGGAAAAAATGAAAAAAGTAGGGATTTTGTGTTTGTTCCTGATTTTTGCCGCTCTGGTGCTGACAATGGGCTGCAATAGGAAAAAGCAAGAGCCGGTCGAAGAGGAGGCTGCAGCGGAGGTCGAAGAAGCCGTGGACATGGATGAAATTGATCCATTTTGGGCGGAAATGCATGCTTACGAGACACCGTACATAAACCCGGCTGTTAAGTTTACAGGAGTTAAGGGGGAACAGCCGGTGTATGATGGTGACCTCGTTCTCACAAGAGGGGAAGTGGAAAAAATCAGGGCCATGAATCTTACGGCTGTATACATCGACAACAACCTGGCAGGTGAATACACGCTTGCTCTCCATGGAGGCTGTATAGACGTTTTTGAGTATCTCAACATCAAGGTTCTTGCCGAAACTCAGGCGGACTTTGATGCCGCGAAACAGGCAAACGATGTTGAAACCGCGATGGCGCTCGACCCGGATATTGTTATCGGTTACGTTGTTGATCCGGTAACCGGAGCAAAGGTATTCCAGCCGGTTGTTGACGCTGGGAAGACACTCGTCTTTGTTTCAACCAGGCCCGATGGGTATACGCCGGGAAAAGAGTATGTAGGCATTTCCACAAACAACCCCTATGATAACGCATGGGTATACGTGATGGACATGATCGATCAAGCGTCCGATGGAGGTTCCGTCGGGATCGTAACCTGGGCTGGAGAATATTTCGTGCTGAACGTCATGGACGATGCTACGAGGGACGCGCTTGAAGAACATGGCTCGAAAAAGAACCTGAAAGTCTATGAAGAGGGAAATGTTGCCCCGATGGAAGTTGGAGGTTTAGTTACCGCTATGGTGCAGAAACATCCGGAAATCGAGGCGATTGCCTTACTCTGGTTTGATCCCGCAATGGTAGCTGTTCAGGATCTAAGAGGCATGGGGCGAGATGACATTAAAATCTATACCTTTGGAATGAATACGCCGGCTCTTCTGGACCTGCTGAATCCGGATGGTATGGTCAAAACTCTTTCCATTGATTTTACCTGGAATGTCGGCATGAACACGGCTACTATCGCTGCCTATGGAGTGCTCGGGAAAGAAGCGCCGGAACTGGTTGTTGTTCCCACCCTGAGCGTTACGGCCGATAATGTCAGGGAAATCTGGGAGGTTGCATACAGAAATATTCCAATGCCGAAGGAGATTGATGACGTCCTGAAAAAACTGGGCAAGTGATGCTTTAACGGTGAATATTGAAAATAATGCTTGAACGGTTAAGATACGTTTTAACGGTGAACATTGAAAACAATGCTTGAACGGTAAACATGAGAAGTGGTACAATTGCAGTTGTTAAACTTTAATGAAGCAAAGCGTCTAACCTGATTAATTTTAAATTTGCCGCGGCCTGCTTAAACTGTGGGCCGCGGTAAATTTGTATACTTACAGGAGAGGGGAAAAATGACTTCAAGAGAAAGGGTATACGCGGCGGTAAATCATGAGGAACCGGACAGGGTCCCGATATGCTTCGGGGGCACCGCGGCCTCGGGCATGGAAGAATGCCCTCCGAAATATCAGTACCGTGCAGCAACAAGATTATATGATTACCTAAATCTGAAAGATGCGGAACCTGTAAAGATATCTCCTGTCGGAAACATCGTGGGTAATATCGATGAAAAGTGTATGATAAGACTTCATTCTGATATGCGCTCACTTTCTGACAGCCCTCCCGGCGCGGAGATCATTAATGATGAGCATAAGGTATGGCCTTTTTTATACGGAATGAGAATTAAAAAGTGCGGCATTTACGATATGATTGACATGACAGATCCTCCAATGGCGCATATGACAACTAAAAAGGACATAGATGAGTATCCATACTGGCCTGATCTTGATATGGATACCATGTCAGGAGTTGTTGAAAAAGCTAAACATCTGCATGAAGAAACAGATTACTTTATATGCGGTATGCAGTCATTCGGTTATTTTCCCCTCAATGGATACGGCTTTATCAGCGGTATGGACAAGTGGCTGATAGACATGAAGATCCGGCCGAAATTCTACCACCAGTTGTGTGAAAAGTTCATGGAAATAAATCTGGCTTTTGCGGATAAGTTCTATGGAAAGGTCGGTAAATATTTAGACGCGGCAATGGTATTCGACGATCTTGGCAACCAGACAGGAACATTGATGTCACCCGCTGATTACAGAGAATTTTATAAGCCCTATCAGGCGGAAACAATTAAGCGTATAAGAAAGTATTTACGTCCAGAAGCCAAGATAATTCTTCACAGCTGCGGATCAATATATGATTTCATACCGGAGCTGATTGAAATCGGAGTGCAGGTATTAAACCCTGTGCAGCCTCTGGCAAAAAATATGGAGCCCTGGCGCTTGAAGAAAGAGTTCGGCAGGGATCTGACATTCCTCGGGGGCTTTGATGTGCAGAAATTACTGCCCCTTGGTACTGTTGATGATATAAGGGAAGGTGTAAAGTATTTGATAGATGAATACGCCGGGGAGGGGGGATTTATTTTTGGCGCGAGCCAGATAATTCAATGCAACACTCCGCCTGAAAATGTCGCCGCAATGTTTGACGCTGCATACGAATACGGCAGGTATCCGATCCGGAAGCCTGAAAAGGAAAAGGACTTTTTAGGTTTTATAGAGGGACTAAATATGGAAAAAAGAAGGGCTCGTTTAGAGGAGATGTTATGATTGAGTTTGTCCCGCAGCCACTAATTGCGTCTTTTATGGCCTATTTTATGGCCTATTTCATCTTTTTGATTCTGATCACACCTCATAACTGAAAAATAATTCGTAAAACCATTTATTAATTCTCATCTTTATATCTGCTGCTGTGCTGTTCCTCAACTGCCTTAAATTTTATGACAGTATTGGCGGTTAGATATTTTTTAATTTATATGGTATAATTTTTAATACATTTGTACATGATTTTTTTAAAAAAAGTGATATACTATTGTATAGAAAATAATACTTTCAGCATTGTGTAAATTGTAATTCCAAATTAGAGATTTTTATGAATTATGAAATTTTATAAATACATATTCATTTTAGCAATTGTCTTTTCTCTCACTTCCTGTTTTCTTCAGAACGATCTTTATAAAATTGCCATGACTGCTCCTGAAGTTGAGACGGGAAATAAAACAAATGATTTCTCCATTCTGAACGCCGAAGCAATTTCAAATACAGGTGTAAGGGTGTATTTTTCAGATGAGGTAGAGCAGGCAGGTGCAGAGACTGCGGGTAATTACTCAATTCCGGGCCTGACAGTATCAGGTGCAATACGGGACCTTGTTGATTTCTCTCTTGTAATCCTTGCAACCTCCTCACAGAATGATATAAACTATACTCTTACAGTTAATGGTGTAAAAGATATAGATGGTAATTTAATCGGATATCAGGATTCGAAATTATTTGCCGGAGATGTTGAACCTTATATACAGAACGTATGCTCTTACAGCAATACAGAGGTTGTTGTCTATTTTTCAGAAGCAGTAGAGATAGCATCCGCTGAAAATTTAACAAATTACAGTATACCAGGCCTTACAATAATTTCGGCCACAAGGGATGCTGCCGATTTCTCAAAAATCAACCTGGATACCGGTTCACAGGGGGACGGCACAAACTACACGCTTACAATAAACAGTGTTAAAGACCTTAATGGAAATATTATTGGCAGTCCCAACTCCATGGGCTTTATTGGAACCGGTGTTATTGACACTACAGC
>DAOVJS010000025.1 GCA_030673105.1 Spirochaetota bacterium | reverse complement strand
CGTGTGAGTTTATCTCCCGGTTTTTCCACTTGATTGCTCATTATCTTGACATTTAAACTATTGGAATTATTTTTATCATATGGTTTTATCCATAGGCGAGTAAAAATCTCATAAAGATTGGAAGTTTACTTGCCTATATTTAAAAAGTGGAGGTTATGTATGCGTATTGTTATTGGTTCAGATCATGCGGGTTTTGAATTAAAGGGTACAATTGTGTCATACATTCAGGATCTCGGGCATCAGATTATAGATGTGGGCACAAACAATGCTGAGCCTGTGGACTATCCTGAATACGCGGAAGCAGTGGGAAAAGCTATTTTGGAAGAGCGCGCGGACAGGGGTATCATGATCTGTGGAAGCGGAGTTGGTGCTTCTATAGCTGTGAATAAACTGCCGGGTATACGTGCCGGGCTCTGTCATGACACGTATTCTGCCCACCAGGGTGTGGAGCATGATAACATCAATGTTCTGATAATGGGCGCCCGTGTAATCGGGATTGAGACTGCCAGAGAGTTAGTCAGGGCGTATATTGGAGCGGAATTTACAGAGGAGGAGCGCCATCTCAGGAGGCTGGATAAGCTCAGCAAGCTTGAGGAGAAATACAGAGGAAAATATAGAAAATGACAATTTTACCTGCAGAGAGTGTACAACAATATGAAAGCTGAATCAATTACAATTGTTATTTTTGGCGCATCAGGAGATCTGACCAAACGTAAACTAATCCCGGCGCTCTACAGTCTTTACAGCAAGAGAAGATTGCCGGGAATTATAAACATAGTTGGATTCGGGCGCACAAAAATGAGCGTTCCGGAGTTTCGTAATTTATTTCAAATAAAGACGGCAGGCGGGAATAAATGTAAAACACCAGACAGAGGGAAATGGAGCGAATTTAGTGAGCGTCTTTTTTACTTCTCTGGTAAGTATAACAGTAAGGAGGACTTTCGAAGCCTTTCTGCTTATCTGGATGAGGTTGAAAAGGGTAATGTTCACCGCCTGTATTATCTTGCCACTCCCCCGGGAGCAGTGACAGAGATTGTTGGAAATATGGGTAAGTGCGGGATGACTGAGGAGGAAAAGGGTTGGAGGCGGGTGATAATTGAAAAACCCTTTGGACATGACCTTTCTTCCGCGCGTGAGCTGAATCTAACACTTCATAATATATTGAACGAAAAGCAAATTTACAGGATTGATCATTACCTGGGTAAAGAGACGGTTCAGAATGTACTAGTATTAAGGTTCGGCAATACCATCTTCGAACCAATCTGGAACCGTAACTATATTGATCACGTTCAGATCACAATGGCAGAATCTGTTGATGTGGGCCACAGGGCAGGGTATTACGATAAAGCGGGCGTTCTGCGTGATATGTTTCAGAACCACATGCTGCAGATGCTTTCCCTGGTAGCGATGGAGCCGCCGGCCTCTTTTGACGCAGACGCAATCCGCAATGAGAAAGTAAAGCTGTTTTCAGCACTGCGTCCGATAACTGCGAATACGGTCGGTTCGGAAACAGTAAGGGCCCAATACAGAGGGTACCTCAAAACGACGGGTGTGGATCCGGAATCTCAAACTGCCACCTACGCCGCGTTACGGTTATTTATTGATAACTGGAGGTGGAACGGTGTGCCTTTTTATCTCCGCTCCGGTAAGGCCCTGAAAGAGAAGATAAGCGAAATCCTTATCCAGTTCAGAGAGCCGCCGCACTTTATGTTTCCTCTGTCTGAGGGGTACAAAATTACGGCAAATTCCCTATCCCTGTGCGTTCAACCCCATGAGGGAATTCATCTTCGTTTTGAAGCCAAGGTCCCTGACACAGCCGCTGACATGCGCTCTGTTAATATGGACTTCCATTATGCGGAATCCTTCGGGTCTTGCACCATTCCTGATGCATATGAACGCCTTCTTTTCGATGCTCTTCAGGGGGACGCTTCACTTTTTACCAGGAGCGATGGGATTGAAGAATCCTGGAGACTTATTGACGAGATTATTAAAGGATGGGATATGCCTGAGGCACCGGCGATGGCGGAATACGAACCTAACAGCTGGGGACCGGCTGAAGCTGATTTATTTATGTCCCGTGACGGGAGGAAATGGGTAATCAGCTGTGGAGGAAACTGATGTGAAAATAGGTTCATGCGAAAAGCACGGGGATTCATAATTCTCCGGGCGCTGTAAACCAGCAAGTAAAGCTAAAAAAATCCAAACTTTAAAATTATCCCAACGGCTGGTCCGCCCAGGTCACGGTTATTTATGCCTGTCAGACCGTCGACACCCAGCACAAATCTGTAACTTATTCCGATATTGGCTTTAAACCAGGTGGTGACGTTTACCTCCAAATTAACATTCGGTTCTATGGCAAAAAAAACATCGTTGCTGCTGCCAAGGCTGGCATTGCCGGTGGCAAGCAGAGCAGTAAAAGCGGGGTGCAGGAGACGGTCTGGAAAAAGTACATAGCCAAGTTCGAGACCGCCGTAGGTCATGGAAAGGTTGCCGACATCTTCGGCAAGCCAGTAACCGCCCATTCCTAATGAAAAGGTTTTGTTGACAATCCACGCCCCGTGTCCGCCCAGCAGAACAGCTATTTCACTGTTAACAGAGGTAATCTTAACTGCGGGTGCGCCATAAAATCCGCTTTTAAAATCATCCCCAAAAAGGGTTTTTTCCTCCGCGTTCAGTAATGCAGGCAGGGCCACAATAAAAACAATTAAAATAATCAGGTATTTTTTCATCTATTTTCCTCCATAATGTTAATTTGCCTATTTTTAAATAGATTTTCAAGATATTTTATTTATGGGCAATAGCCTTTTTTTGACGCAGATAGTGCAGATGTGGTATTAATACCCTGTTGGGGTTGCCTGTCCCGTCGTAGAAAATATCGATAATAGGGATATCAAAATCTTCCTGGATTTTGCGGTAGATCGAAGATGTTACCACGCCCGGACAGCAGAACATCGGGTTTATGTGTATTATGGCATCTACGTATTTGTGTCTTAAATAGTAAAGGGCTCTGCCGACATTGATTGACGTCTCCCCCGCAATATAGTGCCTGATTTTATACTCATCCATCAGTTTGACGCATTCAGCAAAATCAGGCTCAAGCTGATCGTCGATTATATCAGCGGCAATTTTTTCGTATCTGTGTTCTATGGTCCTGAGCAGTTTGTAATGCCGCGGGTCCTCGCCAAAGAGCCGTATATCAGCATCATAAAAATGGAAAGGATATTCGGTCATTGAAGGAACTATCAGCTCCCCGCCAAGCTCATCAACAAGGACCTGAATTTTCTGATTGACAACCTCATTATACTTTACGTACAGGTCGCCGATCAAACCTATTCTCGGTTTTCTTCCACCCGACAGATCCTGCCCAATGTTTCTGAACATAGAAGCGGACTCGGATAACGCTGATCGCAAATCCTTTCCCGTCAGTATGGCATCGCTTATATTTTCCTTTGATCTTTGAAAGATGTTATCGGTTTTACCCTTTTCCTCTTCGTATGGTTTGATCCGGTAATACATTTTATATATGATGCATCCGGCTATATAGGACTCAAATATTTTTATCGCGAGGGTGTGGGGAAGAATTTTGCCGGGCGCCATACTGTTTATAAGGCCGATTTTTAGCCCCTTAAGTCCTGCGGAATGAAAAACCAGGTCTGCCAGGATCGGAAACTGTGGAAAGTTACATGCCATACAGACAGTCGGGATGTAAAGAAAAGCTTTCTCAGGATCAAGATTTTCATTTTTTACCTTTTCTATAACACTTCCTGCTATTGAAACCACAGGCATGCACTCTCCTCCATTTACGTACTGGTAACCCGTATTTAATGATTTTTCCTCCGAGTCCAGCAGCAGCGCGGTGTAACCGGCCCGTATAAAGCAGTCTGTCCAGAACCGGCTGATAAGCTGGTCCAGGTAGGGCATAAGGACCGTGTCACCATTTTCCAGGCGGTCATTTCTCGCCCTGGTAACGGTCGAAAGCCGGGCGGCTGATAGTCCAGCGTACGAAGACCCTGCGGCTGAAGGCCAGGTGGGTGAGCCTGCAGCGGGTATTGTTCTGAAAGGTTTATTTTTCTTATTCATGTAGTTTTCGAAAGACCTGATGCCCGCCTCGATTCGTGTTGTGTATCCGACATCGGAGCTGTATTCATCGAGCTGCAGGAATAAAAAGGGCCTGTTGTAATGGGTCATGATGTCTTTGACATAGCTTGTCAGAAATGAATCAGGGCTGCACCTGAAGCAGGTAAGAAATACAGCAAAGAGGTTATCAGAACGGGCAACATACTCGGCAAGCCTGATAATCTTTTTGCCGTAGTACCAGTGCATACGTTCGTAGAATTTATTGGCATAGGTAAGTTCATATCCATCAAGGGGAAACTCGTCCTGCCAGAAGACATCAGCACCCAGTTCCTCAAGTTTTCCCGGTATACCCAGGTTTAAGACAGGATCAAAAAGAACATAGGGCCTACCCATCAGGGCTATCTGCAGGTTTTTACCATTTAATAGCAGCCCTTTCTTGCCGTACACCTGTGCCCGGCTCTTTTTTGCTTTTGTAAATTCTTCGTATGCCCTGACAAAGGCCTTTTTTAATTCGTCATGATCGAGGTCCGCGAATATCGGCTTCATTTCTTCATAGATATCAATTGTTATCTGCTCTATGCTTTTATGATTAAAATATATGAGCGGAGAAATGAGTTTGGAATCAACATCAAAAGAAGTTAGTTTGGCTGTGACTGTCGGAAGGTACTGGGAGTAATAGCAGAAGTAGGCGTCGTTTGTTTTGTTTTTAAAAAGAAGCTCCCCGCTGTATCCGGTATCTTTTTCGTTCACGATAGCCGGGTAAAATAAATAGTCCGCTTTATCATCCAGAAGCTGCTTGATGTAGCCATGGGAAAGTATCATGGGCGCGCAAAAATCGGAGTTTACGGCCTTTTTCCCCTCAGCAAGGGACATCCTTGAAGGTTTTGTAATTTTTACGGTAAAGCCGAGAAAAGAGAGAAAACTGTACCACAGCGGCAGGTATTCGACATTGTAGAGAGCATTGGGGATACCGATAGTGAGTGTCTTTCTTCTGGAGTCTGCATTCCGTGGTCTTAAAAGAGGGCCCATGGCCTCTTTAAAACGCTTTTCCGGGCCGCTTTTAACCGGCTTTTTTACTTCCGCGTCAGAATATTCTCTCCCGCATTTCATTCCCCATCCGGTTTTACGGCTGCTTTTTATGAACACGGTGAGGAGGCAGTTGTTGGAACAAAGACGGCAGACCTCCTTTTCTAATTTAATGTCACTGATATCCCAGATGAAATGAGAATCGGACATTCCGGCTTCCAGACAGAGAAGGGCTGCTCCCATTGCTCCGGTAAGGTGACAGAAAGGGGAGACGTGAACAGGTTTTTTCAAGTGCTGTTCAAAAGATGCAATAAGGGCTTTATTTCTCGCGGTTGCTCCCTGAAATACAACGTAATCCCCGATAGAACTTCTACCCACTACTTTGGCAAGATAGTTGTCCCTTACAGAGTTGAGAACAGCCGCAGCGAGTGCCTCTTTTGACCAGTTTTCTGTAAGAAGTACGCCCAGGTCCCTTTCCATGTACACTGTGCACCGGTCGCTGGTGTAAGGCGCTTCTGCTCCAAGGGCCATGTTCGAAAAATCGCTTAAACCCACGCCAAGCCTCCTGGCCTGTTCTTCAATAAAACTTCCGGTTCCCGCGGCGCACACATAGTTCATATTCGAATAGTAGACATCACCTCCACGTATCCGGGTAAACTTGGAATCCTGGCCGCCAATTTCTATTATAGTATCCACATCAGGGCTGAGGAATACGGCGGCTTTCGCGTGAGCAGTGATCTCATTTACCTCAAGGTCCGCGTTAAAGAGTGCATTAATCATCTTTCTTCCTGAGCCGGTCGTCCCGGCCCCGAGTAGAATAATCTTTTCACCTTTAAATGTGGATTTTACTGTACTGATGAGTTTCTTCACAGCCCCAACAGGATCACCTCCTGTTGATGTGTAAAAACCGCCCGCGACCTCACGGCTTTCATTTAAAAGCAGCGCCTTGGTGCTCGTTGACCCGATATCAATGCCAATGTAGATCCCGTTCTCTATATTGACTTTATTTTTAGGGATAAAAACCTCAACATCACCTAAATTATAAATGCTGAATTCATTAAAATCAGGGTAACCGGTTAATTTAAGCTCCAGCGGAGGACGTATATTACGTTGAAAGGTTTTCCCGGGTGTGATGGAATCCAGTTTTAATGATGACGCGTTACCAAGAAGAGCGGCCCCGACAGCGCCCGCAACCTGGGAACATTCAGGAACAAATACAGTATTTTGTAATATATCCTGAATAGCATCAACGATTTTCTGATTGAGCGATACGCCGCCCACGACTGCTACCGGTGTAATGATTTCTCTTCCTTTAACAAGAACGTCAAGAACGTTACGCGCAATTCCCTCGCATAGACCCGCGCATATCGCGTCCAGCGAATATCCTTCCTGCATCGCGTGTGTAATGTCTGTTTTCGCGAAAACCGCGCATCTTGTGGCGATTACCGGGGTCTTTCCTTTATAACGCAGCGCCCGCGCGGCAAGATCTGAGACCGTTAGATGAAGGCGCTCAGCCTGCTGCTCTATGAATGATCCTGTGCCGGCCGCGCATGGCGAATTAACCGCATGTTCTCTGTATCCTCTTTTTTCATCGTAAAGGATCAGGGAAAATGTTTCCCCTCCAATTGAAAAGACATTCCTGCTTTCAGGGGCCAGGAATTTTATGCCCTCAATGGCGGAAAGCGTGCTGTCCCTTACGTCCTTTCCGGTGTGTAAAAAGTTCCCGCTTACTCCAATGCTATCGAAAGTCCTGTAACCTGGTTTGCCCAGCAGCTCTTCAAGCTCGCCTGAAATATCTCCTTTATGTTCGCGGTAATGGACATCAACAATATTACCGTCTTCAATGATCACGCCTCCCAGATACAGTGATCCAATATCAATACCTACTCTTTTCATGAACACTTCTTTTCATTAAAAAGGGATACTGCTGATGCAGCTGCAATATAGAAACCCCGGGAAAATATGGTTTTTACATACTAAATATCTAAAGGGAAATTACACTTACAATACTATCATTTTAATAAATTCTGGTATTTTATACCAGGATTTTAATAGGTAAAATCTAATAGAGAAATCAAGGATTCATTTATAGTTCCAGGTAAATATTTTAATTTTTTCCTTTGTAGTAAAATACTTTTTTCAAAATCCCTCGTGTAATTATATACTTTGGACACTTTAATAAGGGTTTTGCTCGGAACACATCCGATGATTCAGCACGGCTGATGGTTTCATTAAAGACCTCATGAGTACTCCGCGTGTAGGAATATAAGAGCGTCTCCGTCCGCAATTCGTGCACCCCTGTTTAACTGAGTTCCTCTTCCTTTTTCAGATTCTATATTGATAAAAATGGTTTAATGCGATATCGGTCATTAAAAATAGAAATAAATGAAGAAGTGTGGATATTATTTCGTAGAGATTGTTCTATGTAATTGATCTCAGCGCCTTCAACAGCACTTCAAATTCCTCTTTACAGTCGGGGCAATGTTCAAGATGGTGCTGAACCAGGGGCATGGCATCGGAAATATTTTTACCCGCAAGCACGAGTTCGACGAATTGATCGAGCTGCTCAAAGCACTCAGCGCAATCTATCTCATCAGCACGCGTGGTCATAATCCCGCGGACCATCTGTTTAATGGTATCCATATCCATAGAACCCTTCTGCATTTTTTTATTTCTGGTACCCGCAAATGTAAAGAGCTTCTTTAAGAATCGGGATGTTTTTTTCTGAAAAGGATCAGTCATAAAAACCTTCATACTAATTGATGTTGTTTCACAACCTCATATTAGGCTGTCCCATACATACAGATTATACATTTGATGCTATAAATTACACAGGCTTCTGTATCTAAAAAGCAATTTTATATGTTAAGGGACAGCCTGAATTATTTAACAAAAATATCATATATCTCAGCTTTAGCTGCTTATAAAAGAGTCAATTAAATCTTCGGGTGTTAGGTCTTCCTTTAAAATTGCCTTTTTAAGACGTAAACGAGCGTCATGGAGCAGCTTGTAAAGAGAATTTCGATTTGTTCCCATCTGTCTAGCTACTTCTTCAAGGGGCATCCCCTGAATACGGACAGCCATCAGTGCCTTTCTCTGACGCTCTGTCAGTTCAGTTGTAATTAATCTTTTCAATGTATCCATCAATAAATGCTGAATTGTCTGTTTTTCAGGTGAATATGATGGATTGGACATGTTACCGGATAAGAAATTCATTCCCCCTGATTCAATGATTTCATCCAGGGATACATCCCGCCATCGCCGGTGCCGGAGCTCAGTGATTGCCGTGTTAACTCCGATTTTAAGAGCCCATGTGGTGAAACGGCAGTTCCCCTGAAATGTATCTATCTTTGGAACGATTTTTACAAGTACATCCTGTATTATATCTTCCAGAGTTTCTTTGTTTAGACCCTGCCATTTCTTCAACCCGGCACTCAAGCCCTTTTGCAGTACAAGCCGGAGCTCTACTATTGCAGCATCGAATCGTGGTGATGACTCTTTAAGGTCGCTTAACCACTCTTCATTTGTCCTCTCCACCAAAGAGAAACCCCGTAACAGTTTTAAATTTTGATTCACAAAGTCCACCAGCGGTGACACTTTTTGAGGCGTTAAAGAAGACCCCCAAAAGATTGATACCCGGTGTTACTATAACATTTTATAGATACCCGCAGAATATGCAATAAAATATTTATGAAAGGGGGCTAGATTAGCTTATCACCAATATATTATTTAACTGTTTCCAACCTCCACAAATCCTCAATAAGCCATTCAAGGCCAAGCTCTTTCAGTTTTTTCTTGCCCGGCCTGCATGTTTCCAGGTCCCAGTCCATTTCTTTACAGAATTCTCTCGTCAATAGATCAATATCCACAGTAATGTCCTTTGTCGGACCATCTTTAAAAGGAGGTATACCGAGGGCGATATCAGGAAATACGAGTTTTGCAGGGTTTAATCCTTCTCTCAGGGTGAAGGCGAGCCGGACTGTGCCTATACGTTCACCCGTGGTGAGCAGTTCATTCAAATCGACATCCCAGCCGGTTATGGCAGAGTAGCATTCAGGCATGAAGTTAGCGCTGGTTGATAAAAATCCGAACAGACACATCCCAAGTGAATTGACGCAGTGATCGAGAGCAGATAAAATCTTCTGGGCTTTTGCCCTCCCGGTGTAAATATCTCTCTTGTTACCGAAGCTGAAACTGAAATCAACGTCATCTAAAATATCCGGCAGATCCGGCGGCAGGCAGTACTGGGCTGCCTGGGTATGACGGCCGGGGGTCGCGTCCAGCTTATATATACTGGCCATGCTCGGTTCGAAGCGCGGGTCATGAGCGGGCAGCTCCTGTCCGCCGACATGTATGGCGTACTTCTCTGATCCCCTGCCGATTTTTTCAGAGGCAATTTTAACGCCGTCCGCAAGCAAGTCACCAAAGCCTTCACGTTTTACCAGTTTTTCGATCATTTTCACTATAGATCCATGATTTCCCCAGGTTAGCTCAATACCATCGGTATCCTTTTTAGAAATTATGCCTTCATTGTAACATTTCATGGCGAATGCTATTGTGGCGCCGGTTGAAATAGTATCAATGGCGTACCTGTTGCATATATCATTACACTTGATTATTGACTCATAATTGGTATTCAATAGATAACTGCCAAGTGCTGACGCGCTTTCATATTCAGGTCTATGGGTCTCCTCTTCGAGGGCATAGGGACCTTCTTTTACCATGACGTGGGCCCAGCTTCCCATGGTGCATTTGTAGCAGGAATTCTTTCGCGTCATATATTTTTCAATATTTTCGTAATTGTATTCATCGGTATTTTTTAATTCCTCAAGGCCGATGCCGTACCAGTTCTTTACCGGGGAATCGCCGTTCAACGCTCCTGCCTCAATATAACCGGGTGTTCCGGTGGATGAATACACGGCCGCGAATCCATAACCGTCCTTTATCTGTTTTATATACTTTTTTCGCAATTCTTCGATCCGGTCAGGCCTGGCAAGAGTAATTTTCTTCCCGCCAAGAGCGACGATGCCTTTCAATTTTTTAGAACCCATGACAGCACCAAGCCCGCCCCTCGCGGCAATTCTCCCCTTTGCTGTTGAAACACCTGCCAGTCTGGACAGCTTTTCACCTGAGGGCCCTATGCACGCTATTTCTGCTTTTTTCCCGTATTTGCTTTTTATAATATCTTCTGTGGCATAGGTATCTTTGCCCCATATATCTTTTGCATCACAAATTTCTGCTTTATCAATACCGAGCAGTAAATATACAGGTTCCTCGGAAATGCCTCTGAAAAATATATTATCATATCCGCAAAATTTTAAAGCTGGTCCAAAAAACCCGCTGCCGTTCGCGTCGCCCCATGAGTTCGTTAATGGTGATTTCCCTGAAGTCGTATACCTCGAAACTACAGGCAGTGGCGCGCCTGTCAGAGGGCCGGCCGATATTCCGAATATGTTGTCTTCATCAAAAACACTCACCCCTGCTTTCATTCTATCATACATTATTTTTGCCGAAATACCGTACCCGCCGAGATATTTTCTGGCAAAATCGTAATCCAGCTCCTCTTCTTCAATTTTTTTATTGGACAGATCAACAAAAAGAATTTTACCCATATATCCGCCAACCATAATTTACCCCCTGAATAGAGTATTTTTACCATTTAACAGGAAGAATCTCAATTATCTGTCTGAGATTCCATGATCCGAACTTGAAGCTTTATTTGATTTCGGCGATGAGATCTATTTCAACAGGCGCGCCGTCCGGAAGGGCATAAACTCCTATGGCTTTCCTTGAATGTTTTCCGTCTTCTCCCCATATTTCAACTATTAAATCGGAAGCGCCATTTACAACAGCAGGCTGCTTAACAAAACCTTCACCTGATGCCACGTAACCGCCTACATTTACGATTCTTTTGACCCGGTCGAGATCTCCCAGGATAAGTTTCAGCTCTGCCACGCAATTAATAGCTGCGAGCCTGGCCGCCTCATAGCCCTCTTCTATTTTAAGTTCTCTGCCCAATTTTCCCCTGTAGACCAGCTTTCCCTCTTTTGTGGGGGTCTGTCCTGAAACATAGATTAAGTTCCCTGTAATTACTCCGGGAACATAAGAGAATTTTGGTTTCGGGATCCGGGGCATTTCAATTCCCAGTTCCTTTATTTTTTCATCGATGTTTCCTGCCATTATAGTGCCTCCTGTAGTTTCGTATTAGTGGTGTCTGCTGTTTTGTATAACCCGGCAATAATTTCTTGAAGCATTATCCGATATATTTGCTCAGTTCCTCCAGGCCTGGTTCAATTATAGGGAGAGAGGAGCCTTGGCAATAAATTGGGTTTCCATTATCGATGGATAGTCACACGTGATTGTTGCGTAATCAACATCAACAGCGTGTGCTTCCTCTTCTTGTTTTTGACCATGTATATGGTATAGCAGCAATTGTTTTTGCCAGGAATAAATATTATAAATATGTATATTTTTGAAATGATTAACTCAAAATACATTCTCTTTCTTCATTTCTTTTATTACATCATCCATCGCTTCAAGAGTTTTATCGATGTCCTCATCGGTATGAGCCGCTGACATGTATAATTCACCAAAGTGAGAGGGACGGATAAAGATTCCTCTTGTCAGCATGCGGTTTCGAAAATCCATAAAGATGTCTTCCTTTGACTGACAGAAATCACTGTAATTCCTGATTCTTGCAAGCTGTGTAAAATGAATCTGGAACATGATCCCAAAGCCTGTTAAAATCGCCTGAATACGGTTTCTTTTAAAAATTTCCTCCATTCCGCGCATCAATTTTTCACCCTTTCTGTAAATGTCATCATAGACTTTTCCATTGTCCTCTTCAAGAATTTCAAGCGTCGCATAGGCCGCTCCCATCGCGGCCCTGTTAGCGTTTACGGTGCCTGCTCGAAAAACTGTTCCATCAGCTAAAAGGTCCATTATCTCTGTTTTTCCGCCATATACCGCCACAGGAAATCCACCGCCCACAGCCTTTGCCAGGGTGGTTAAATCAGGTGTAACACCAAACTTCCCCTGCGCGCTCTGAAGAGATAATCGAAAACCTGTTATAACCTCATCAAAAATAAGAACGATATTGTTCTTCGCTGTAAGCTCCCTTATCTTCTTTAAATAACCTTCATCCGGGAGAATTATCCCTGAATTACACATACATGGATCGACAAGGATTCCGGCGATTTTGTCCCCCAGCCGTTCAATGACTTCTTCAATGCCCCGGACATCGTTCCACTGAATGACCATTGTGTCTATGTACGCGTTTTCCGGTATTCCGGTTCCAATGGGCATCTTTTCTTTTATTTTTTCCTTCGCGTCGACTCCCAGTGAAGGGTGAACAGTGTGGGCAACACTGTCCATCCAGCCGTGATAGGCGCCTTCAAATTTTAAAATTATATCCTTTTTTGTATAGGCACGGGCCAGCCGCATAGCGATTTGCACTACCTCTGTGCCTGAGTTCATAAAACTCACTTTTTCAAAACAGGGAACGTCCTGTATAAGTTTCTCCGCCACTTCAATCTGGAGCTCATAGGGAAGACCGTAGGTTGCGCCTTTTTTGATCTGCTCGGATACGAAATTGATCACTCTGGGGTTGGCATTTCCCACCAGTGTCGGTCCCAGGGCCACCAGAAAGTCAATATATTCATTGCCGTCAATGTCATAGAGTTTTGACCCCTCTGCCTTTTCAATAAAGATCGGGTAAGGTTTGTACCCCTCGAGCGGAGTTCTTGACGCGCTCGATGCACCTCCGGGGATCGACTTTAGCGCCCTTTCGTACATTTTTTTCGATTTTTCAGTACTAAAAGTTTCCATATTAAGGTCTCCTTTTTTTATTAGAATTCTTACGTTATCTTAACGATCTTAATTATCTGTCCCTTCTGCTTTGCAGAACATAGATGATTATGTAATTATTCAAATTGAGATCCTAAATACCTCATTGCTCCGGCCGCGTATACCTTCGTCGCGTCGACCAGCTGACTGACATCAACCCATTCATCATAGGTATGGGCGTGGTCTATGTTTCCCGGCCCGAATATAAGGGCGGGGATATTCCCCTCATTGACGTAAAAGGGAGAGTCGCACGCGTAACGTGAGCCTCCGATTGGAAGCCTCCTGTCCAGGGCATCCCCGGATCCTTTCAGCATCGCCTGTACAAGAGGATCTTCTGCCGGTATTTCAGTTGGATCAAGACGTGGTCTGTCCGGCCCGCTCGAAGGGAGGGGAAGAGTTATTGCCTCTCCCTTCCAGTCTAACATTTCAACATTCAGTTCAGAATCTTTGTTCTTCAATTCTTCGAGAATCTCTATTACCTCTGTATATCTGGATTCTATGGTTTCTCCGGGAATCATGTGTGTTGTTATATGAAGCTTACATTCATCGGCCACGATTACACCTCTCCAACCGCCCTCAATAATACATGAAACAAAAGCAGGTTTGCCGGAAAGTGGATGCACCCTTTTATTAAGTCTTTCTTTATAGCCTTCGAAGGCGCTCCACACATTGAGCATTTTATCTATTGCGTTTATTCCTTTTTCAGGTTTGCTGGCATGGGCGGATTTACCGGTAACTTTTATCCAGAATGTTGCGATCCCGTTACACGCCGGGTTTATCGACATATCGGTCGGTTCCCCAATAACAACGGCATCCCAATCTCTCCTGTTCACAGTTGATTCGCTGCCCCAGCCGCCTGTTTCTTCACCGGGCACAGCCGCAACTGCGAGTGTTCCGGTCAGTTCAATTCCCGCATTCACCAGCGCCTGGGCAGCCATAATCATGCATCCCAGGCCCCCCTTCATATCGGCCGCGCCCCTGCCATAGAGCCTGCCTCCCTCAACCTCCGGATCAAAGGGTGAATGTTTCCACTTTGATGGAAACTCCACAGGGACCACATCTGTATGGCCGTTGAAACAGAGAAGAGGTTTTTTTTCTTTCCCGCTGAGAGTTCCTAAAATACATGGCCGCTTTTTGTCAGGAAACCCCGGGTTAAAGGTTTCGTAAACTTCGACCTTCATTCCGATCTGCTTCATTTTATCCGTAATCACCGGAACAATCGGAGCTTCGGTTTCAACAGTCTCGACTTTTATCAACTTCTTTATGAACTCAACAATTTCTTCTCTGTTGATTTGCCGCAGAATCTTTTTTACAGCGTCATTCACCAAAGTGGCCCCCTCTCCTTCTTTAAACTGAATGCAGCGCCATTAAGTAAGAATTTCTCTTATCAGCGTGTAATAATACTCCGCAGCCTCTTTCAGCGTTAAAGCCCTTTCATTACCTCTGCCATGATATCAAGGGTCTTATCGATGTCACCGGTGACGATGCCGTGGTGGGTAACCATCCGAAACCGCGAAGTCCCTGTGCGTAAAAACTTTATTCCCCTGTTTATGATTTTATTTAAGAACTCGTCTGCCGGCATCCGGTCACTGACAAGTTCGAAATATACAATATTGGTCTTTATGCGTTCAGGTTCAATTGATAATCCCGGGATCCTGGATATTCCCTCAGCCAGCCTGCGGGCGTTCATATGGTCCTCTGAGAGACGTTCCACCATCCGCTCGAGGGCTACGTTTCCGGCTGCCGCAATGATGCCTGTCTGCCGCATTCCGCCGCCAAGCACCTTTCGGTTGCGGCGAGCTTCGGAGATAAATTCTTCAGAACCGCAGACAACTGAACCTATCGGCCCTGAAAGTCCCTTGGATAAGCAGAAAGTAAGTGAATCTGCGCCGCGGGTCAGCTCTCTGACATCCAGGCCCAATGCCGTGGCTGCGTTAAATATGCGCGATCCATCGAGATGGACCGAAAGGCCGTGATGCTTTGCAAGTTCAGCAACCTCATCCATGTAGTCGGGCGTCAGAGGGGAACCGTTGCAGTAATTATGAGTATTCTCAATGCAGATCAGCCGGGTGCGGGAATAGTGTTCGTTGTCACCCCGGATAGCGGCTTTGATATCCTCAAGCTTCAATGTTCCATCAGGCTGATTCGGGATGGTGTGGGGATGTATCCCTCCTGCGGCCGACATCCCGCCCGCCTCATTTAGAAACTGATGCGCTTTATCGCCTAAAATTACCTCCACACCACGGGAGCAGTGCGTTAACACGCAAATTAGGTTTCCCATTGTTCCGCTGGGAACAAGAAGCGCCGTTTCTTTCCCCATAATCTCCGCGGCCTTCTTTTCAAGGTGAATCGTGGTCGGGTCATCACTAAACACATCATCACCCAGCTTGGCGTTGAATATGGCCTCTTTCATCGCCTGTGTCGGCAGGGTAACTGTGTCACTTCGCAGATCTATGTCTGGCATTGGAATCCTCTATCTTTGCTTTAGTAAAAATCCCGGCAGGCTCGAGCCATTCATCCCTCTTTTCATGTCTTCTGAAAGCTTCTTTAACGCTGAACTCTACCCGATACATCTCCGCCTGCGAGTCTTTCCGCTTCAACGACAGAGATGAGGGGCAGGTCGCCCCTGATAGAGTGAGCCAGGCAGGATGCTGCGGCAGCAAACTCCAGGGCCTCTTTATCGTTGTCAAAGGTATTCAGCCCATAGATAAGGCCGGCAGCGAAAGTATCCCCGGCCCCGATTCTGTCAACAATGTCCTTGATATCATATTTTCTTGATACAAGAAATACATCCCTGTTGTTAAGCACCGCGGACCAGCCGTTGTGGTCTGCCGAGTAGCTCTCCCTCATTGTTATTGCCACCTTTTTCAGGTTGGGATATTTAGCTATTACCGTTTGTGTCAGCTTTTTATACTTATCAGTATCAAGCTTTCCTGATTCAACGTCCATATCAACTTTGATCCCCAGAGATTTCTGAAAGTCCTCTTCATTGCCGAAAGCAATGTCAACATGCTTTATCATCTCTCCCATTACTTCAGGAGCTTTTTTTCCGTAATTCCATAGTTTTTTCCTGAAGTTCAGATCAAGTGAAACTTTAACACCCTTTTCCCCTGCCTTTTTCACTGCTTCTATAGATACCTGAGAGCTCGAGAGAGAAATGGCAGGAGTGATACCTGTAATATGAAACCAGTGGGCGCCTTCAAAGATTCTGTCCCAGTCTATATCTCCTGTTTTGACTTCTGAAATGGCCGAATGTGACCGGTCATATATGATTACTGACGGGCGCTGGTTTGCCCCGGATTCATAAAAATATATGCCCAGCCTGCTGCCCTGGCGGACAATCATTGACGTGTCAACCCCATGCTTCATTAATTCACCTATGCAGGCATCTCCAATCGGGTTTTCCGGAATAGCGGTAACATAGGTGACCGGTAATCCGAACCTGGCCAATCCAACCGCTACATTGGCCTCTGCCCCGCCGAATGTTGCTGAAAAAAGGGGGCTCTGAAAGAAACGCTCATTACCGGGAGGCCTTAAACTGAGCAGGATCTCGCCGAAGGTAATGTACTTTTTCATGTTTCGCCTCGTTTTTCTACAGGAGATATATTGACTGACTCATCTGATTAGAGGATTTTCATGGATAATACTATTTTTTCGGCTGCAAGGAAAGACTTAAGAAGCCTATAAACGGATGATTGATGAAAGCCAGGCAAAGCAGGACCCTTTTTCAAAGTTAGTTTCAAACCTGGCTTCCCGGATAGAGCTTATGACCCATCCGTCCCTGAAAGAATGCCTGATCTCCTCCTGTGTGACCCTTCTCGGGCCGGATGAACCGTTTTCCAGCTCACTGAAACAGAGCATGTGGTAAGTCCCTCCGGGACGGAGAACCTCGGCAAGGTTGCTGATAAAAAGGGGTCTCGCATTATCTGAGAATGTGTGAAACAGGCCTAAATCGATAGCTGTGTCGAATGTTGTTCCAAGGCATCCGAGATGAAGCGCATCGAATGCAAAAAAGGTTACTTTTAAATCTCTATCCGCTGCTTTCAGCATCGCTTTTGCGATAGCAGTTGGCGCAGAATCGATACCGATTACTCTATAACCCTTTTCAGCGAGATAGAGTGAATTTTCTCCGGAACCGCACCCCACGTCAAGCACTGTACCCTTTATCTTACCCATATTTACCAGCTGGACAATTTCAGGCTGCGGCCTGCCGGTATCCCAGGGAGGAGTATTTTTATAGGCTTCATCAAAAGATATCACGGTAGGCCCTCTGATGCTTTAATCACCTGATTGTAAACTCCTGTATATATAACATTAATTTATCTTTGATAAGAAAACAAAGGTTTTTTACAGTAGATCAACTTTTAATTGTCAGGAAAACACGACGTGCTTTTCATTATTCATAAACATTTATCCTGTGTAAGTATCAAGTAAACCGTTGAAACTTTTCATTAAATACGTGTAT
>DAOVJS010000169.1 GCA_030673105.1 Spirochaetota bacterium | reverse complement strand
CTTTAGTTTGCTCTCACCCGGTGGAACGGCACAGGAAATATTACCTGGCAATAGTATTTCTCTCTCTTCTGGAGAAAGCTATACCCTGAGAGTTGAGTTCACGCCCGACCACAGAAAATGTATCGTTCCACCTGAAGAAACCATATACCTTCTCCTGGAAGAAAAATGGAAAAGCTCAAAAGACTATCTACCCTTACAGCTTGTTTCCCGGGGGGAATGGGTATTGGATTCTTCACAAACGTATGTACAGGAAATAAGTTTTGAAGCCATTGAAAAGGGAAGCTGGGAACTGGAAATTATACGTGACTGCTCTAAAGGCGGTTATGATGAATTTCTAACTTTCCAAGTTCAGTGACCATTTAGGGGGGATCAATTATGAAACAGAAAAGAGTAGTATGGGTTAGACGGGTCATACAGATTGTATTTTTCCTTTTCATTTTTACCGTGGTGCTGTCCCACTTCCTTGAAAAAAGGGGGTGGGACCTCCCATGGCCCGTTCTCCATAATTTTCATGCTATTTGCCCCTTTGGAGCGGTTGAAACTGCCGGAAGGCTCGTACTAGAGGGAAATTTTATACCAAAAATTCATGAATCGAACCTCTGGACTTTCTTTGGTGTTTCCCTTGTTACACTAACCATCGGTGCAGCGTTCTGCGGATATCTATGTCCGCTGGGGTCAGTTCAGGATTGGATCGGATGTATCGGGAAGAAGATCTTCAAGAAGAAGTATAATCGCTTTGTAGGAAGAAAGGTTGATAATCTACTAAGTTATATGCGGTACGGTGTGCTGTTAATCATTATGGTTCAAACAACTCGGATGCTGACCCTTGTGTTTCAGCGGGTGGATCCCTATTACGCGCTATTTCATTTCTGGACCGGGGATGTATTCATAACTGCGCTCCTGGTGCTCGGAGCTACCCTCGTATTATCGCTTTTTGTTGAAAGACCGTGGTGCAGGTGGTTCTGTCCCTTCGGAGCGCTTCAGGGCATTATGCAGCTTCTTTCACCATGGAAGATACGTAAAAACAGGGAACTGTGTACATCCTGTGGTGTGTGCAGCAGAGCGTGCCCGATGAGAATTCAAATTCATGAAATGAGCGCTGTTCTTGACACCCGCTGCAATAGATGCGGTAAATGCCTGGCGGCCTGCCCCAGTCCGGGAGCCCTGACCCATTCTATACAGAGAAAACCATTCCTCAAGCTTAAAAATAGCCTGGTGACCGGTGTTATCTTACTTATACTTTTTTCCACTCCAATTCTCATTGCACGTGCAGGAGGCCTGTTTAAGACATCTGATAAACCGGTAATAAGCCGCGGCGGGCTCTCTATTCAGGAGGTAAAGAGTTCGATGACCCTGAAAGAGCTGGCTAAAGGATTTGACCTTGAAATAGAAACAATTATCAGCATTTTAGAAATTCCTCATGATGTACCGGATTCAACAAGAATATTTGACCTTGAGGAGATAGATGAGCTAATGACCCTGAAAACAGTAAAAACAGAGCTGTCAAAATATTTATCCAAGAGCTGAAAGATGCTATGGGTTGAGGTAGAAGATATTGGCAGAACCTTATAGAAGGCTGATCGATGGTTACAAACTTCACATAATCTTCATAAAATCTCAATGGGATTCATATACAAATAGTTTAAATTATACATATAAAAATTAAACAGGAGGTAGTAAAATGAAAAAGATCATTTTACCGGTTTTACTGATGAGTTTGATGGTTTTTGCTGCACTAACAATCTCTGCAGCGGATTTTGGCGCAAGAGGCGCCTTGAAGGCGGATGATTTAACACTCTCAGATATGCTCACCTTTGCAATACAGGATGAGTATCTCGCAAGAGCGGAATACGCACAGATTATCCAGGAATACGGCCCTATAAGACCGTTCATTAAAATCGTTAAGGCGGAAGAGAGGCATATAAGTTACCTCAGTCCCCTGTTCGAGAAGTATGGCTACAATGTCCCTGAGGACAGCGCGAATGACCATGTGGTGATTCCGCAGGATATTAAGACATCCCTCGAAATTGGCGTTAACGCGGAGATTGAAAACATCGCGATGTACGAGTCCTTTTTAGAGAAAGATTTACCGGAGGATGTTCGTGTTGTTTTTGAAAAACTTCAGGCCGCGTCGGAGAATCATCTTAGAGCTTTCAATAATGGACTGAGAAGATACTAACTTTATTGATTTGCTTTGAAGATTCAGGCCCGGCATGCCCTCTATCAGGGATGCCGGGCCTTTTTTTACCGCATTTTCGTATTCAACAAACCCCTCTAAACTTTTGTCCGGCTAAAAACCATGAAAAATATGGTTAATTCATTGTTATGCAAGGGATTAATAAATTTTTTAGTAAATTGTCTCAAAATGGGTTTACAGGTATATGGCGTAGAGAGTCTTTGTTTAATCCATCTAAGTCTTTATATATAATGAATATAGACGGCTGTAGTATATTGGCGCGATAATTGCATATATTTTAATATGAAAGATTTTAATGCAGCAAGTACAATGTTTTTTAAAAACAAACTTCGCCCTTTCACAGATTATCTTCCCATCATTGTATTATCTGTATCTGTTTAGAGCGATCTATCATTTAAGGAGTCACGTCATGAAAAGATTGATTTCCATAATCATTATTCTCGTTGTTGTTTTTATTCCGCTGATACTATGGGCTGCTGGAAGCAAAGAAGCAGCTTCTGCCGAAGAAAGAGGGGTATACCTTTCAGGAATAGGTGTTATTGTCCCTCCCCAGGAAGTGTACATCGATTCCTATATCGCATCTATTGATTATCACTATCCTAGGCCCGAGGATGCGGTAGGTGTAGCCCTTTATTCAGGGCACAGGCAGGTATCTACAAGAGGCCAGGAGGAAGTGGTTCAGATAGGGATTCAGGGGAGAGAGGTCCGCTTTGAAGATCTTCCGCCGATGAACCTGGCTTTTGTTATCGATAAAAGCGATTCCATGAGAGAACAGGACAAAATTGACTGGGTAAAGGAGGCTTTTGATATCTTCATTGAACGGGTGCGGGACAAAGATTTTGTCTCTTTAGTGGTCTTTGATGATGAGGCGAAGGTCATCTTTCCCTCCACTCAGATGAAAACGGTGCAGAAGCGTGAGAAGTTTAAAAATGCTGTTCATTCGATAATTCCGGGCGGGGAAGACAACCTCGAGGCCGGGCTCATGCTTGGTTACCAGCAGGTACAGGCCAACTTTCGGAAGGAATATACAAACCGTGTTCTCTTGCTGTCGGATGGAACGGAAATATCGGCAAGGCTCAAGCGCGAAGGAGCTAAATCAGGCGATATCCGGGTGTCGCTCATCTGGAACAACAGGAACGATCTTGACCTGCACGTGATCTCACCATCAGGCGAAGAAATATTCTACCAGCATAAAAGATCGCGGGACGGCGGAGAGCTTGACGTGGACATGAATGTACGCGGAGAAACGACAAAACCTGTGGAGAACATCTACTGGCCTAAAAACGGCGCCCCGGAGGGGCGATATAAGGTTTATGTACAGAATTTTGCTTATCATGAAAAGGGTACACACGTAACCGGGTTCACGGTCGAGGTGATGAAGAACGGTGAAGTGAGACACTATGACAGAACAATTTATGGAACGGGTAGACGTAGCAACAGGGTTATATGTGAATTTGACTTCCGGGGCTCCGGGTCAGCAAGAGGAGAGCTTCCGGAAATTTTTTTAATGGCAGAAAATTTTAAAGAAATGGGCATCAATATTTCTACCATAGGAGTCGGGGCCGCTTTTAATCTGGAATTAATGAGAGAACTGGCAGATAAGGGAGGAGGGAGCTCCAGGTTTATCTCCGGCAGGGAAGAAATGGAAAAAACCTTCGGCAGTGATCTGGAAAGAATGGTTGTGCCCGAGGCCAGGGATCTTCACATGCAACTGGAGTTTTTACAAAATGTTGAAATAATCGGGACCTGGGGGTACGACAACCGGATAGAGGGAAATACCATCAATTATTACTTATCTACCCTGCATCACCGTGACTATGAAACGATTTTAGTACAGATACGGATTCCTCCTCAGAGACTGCCGGGATTAACGAGAACGAAAAACCTTGCCCGTTTTTCTCTCGCATACACCGATTTGAGAGGAAGTAAGCACTATATGGGGCCTTTTTTTATAAAGGTAAATTATGTTGATATGGAGTCACCTGTTGACGGCTTTTCCGATGGGATGGTGCTGCAGTCCGGCACCATGCTGCATTTTGCGCAGGCTATGAAGAGAATTGGAGAGCTTTATTATTTAGAGGAGGTACAGCCTGCCCTGGACCTTACAGTTTCAACCCTGAAAGAGCTGAAGAACGCAAGGCTCAGGCTGGACAATGAAGTGTTTGATGACGGGATTGAGATTCTTGAAAGATATATTGGCATCCTCGGGCAGGACCTGGCACTGGGCGAGACACAGACAAGAAGGATCGCCATGGATGAGGAAATAGCTCCCTCTGCGCGGGAACGGTCGCTGGGGGGCCACCTGGAAAACCTGTTCCGTGAGATGACACTGGACCTTGGCTCAAAGGGAAGAGGGACCATCTCAATATCAGGTTTCACAACCAGGGACGGGAAACCTTCGGGACTTGTGACCCTGCTCAATGAGATGGCGTTGATGGAGGTTGCAAAGCTTGACACCCTTACGGTAATTGAGCGGGCTAAACTGGATATGATCCTAAATGAACAGAAGCTTGCCCTCAATGACCTTATGGACACTTCCAACGCGATTGAAATCGGAAAGTTACTTACCGCAAATTACATCCTGACGGGATCTGTTGTTGAAATGCCCGGCTCTGTGATGATATTCGGAAGGGTCATAAATGTTGAGACAGCGGAGGTTGAATCGGTTGCCCAGGTCATTGTTCCTAAAAACATTGATGTGAGAGCGCTGCTTTAGTAAAAAAAATTACCTTCAGGATTGTCTGAAGTGTATTTATCAGTGGTTTTGGCAGTAGAAATGTAACCTTAACTTTTAAGGAGAAAAAAATGAAAAAGTATATTTTCCTCTGTATTTTTCTTGCAGTCGGCCAGCTGCTGTGGGCAGGTGCAAAAGCAGAACCAGAAGCCGCCCCGGAACGGGCAAAATACCTCGTGGGGAAAGGCATAATAATTCCCCCTGAGGAGATCCATGAAGAGTCTTACGTCGCATCGGTGGACTATAATTATCCTGAGCCGGACAGCTCTTTCGGCGT
>DAOVJS010000238.1 GCA_030673105.1 Spirochaetota bacterium | reverse complement strand
TATTTCTTCATATAAATAACAATATGTAATACAACGGTTTTGTTATTAGATATATTTATTGTTCCAATAAATAATAATATGTAATAGGACTGTTTTTTATATTAGGTATATTTATTTCCCTGTTTTCAATACATGTACTTAAATTAAGGCAGTAGTAAAATTGAAAAACAGAGGTGGAAACTATGGGACTTTTAGAAAATAATGATGATTTAAAGGTGCTGGTTGACAGTCTTACATACAGGGAGAAGGTGGAAAGATCCCTTATGCTGATAGAGGAAGCCTATGAGATGTACGGGGAAGGCCTTGTGGTCGCGAACAGTCTGGGGAAGGATTCTGTATGTGTTTGGGCTCTTGCGAAAATGGTAAGCCCGAAAATCAGGGGTTTTATCGTTACAACAAGATTTAAACCGCCGGAAACAATCAGCTTTATGCGTGAAATTGTAGAGGAGTATCCGGAACTGAGAATTTATAAAAATGACGAGGATATTCCGGAAAACCTTTATGATTCTGACCCTGACAGATGCTGCAATATTCTCAAGGTTTTACCAACCCGCTGGGCGATTGAAGAGATGAATGTCACCTGCTGGGTAACCGGCCTCAGGTGTACAGAAGGGAGAACCAGGACCGATTATAAAGAGGTTGAAGAACGCGATAAGGGTTTAATGAAACTGAATCCCATCTTAATATGGAAAGAGAGGGAAATCTGGCAGTTCCTCGCTCTGAACGGCGTGAAAGTAAACAAGCTCTATGCGGAGGGCTACAGGTCTCTTGGCTGCGCGCCCTGCACAAAAATATCGACGGATGAAAATGAGCGGGCAGGCCGGTGGGTCGGTACAAGCAAGTGCGGAGGAGAATGCGGTATTCACACGCGGCCGCTGAAAGGTGAACTCGTGCTTGAATATTAGCCGGAACTGCTGGTTCGTAATTAATTAAAGATTTTGGGTATGCACTTTTAATACAGCCTGATCCGATATATCCGGATGGCATCGCCATGCTTATTAACTCGGGTAGGTTTCTCCAGTTATAGAAGATTGCCGAGAAAACCCCGTATGCTTGCATCGGGGATGAATCGACCTTTCATTATTTTATTAAATCACATCTACTGTCTTGATATCAGGACTAAATTCAGGTTATAATAGTATTTAAGGAAAAATATTAGAGAAAAGTGAAAAAATGAGAACCCTTGGATTGATCTTTGTTGGTATCTTCCTGCTGGCTACACTGGCTGTAAGGCAGGTCTTTCGTAAAGATGAAGATAGGGAAGTATTAAAGGAAGAGACTGTAGAGGTGGCGGAACTCGAGCCTCAGCCTGAGCGGAACGGTGAAACAAAGACGCCGCCCGAAATACCTGAAATAATAAAAAAAACAGAACCTGAATATGAGACAGGTGGAATAGCCCCGCCATATTTTGTGAAAGCCTCAAAGGGAGATAGCACGGATAGGGTTTATATTACATGGGATAATGTTGATGATTCTGAACGGTACTATGTATATCGTTCAGAATCTCCGGATGGCAAGTATAAAGAGATAGGAAAAACGGCTCAAACCGATTTTATTGATGAAACTGCAGAGCCAAATATAAAATATTATTATAGGGTTAAGGCGTGGTCGGGTATGTCGGGCTTCAGTAATTTTTCTTCAACAGATAGGGGTAACAGTTCAAAAACAAAATTACTGAAAATATATGATATTGATTACGAATCCGAAAATCTCGATGAAGGTGAAATGAAATGGTACTATTTTGATACTATAAAAGGCATGTGGTACACCATCAGCTGGGATGACGCGGATTCTTATAAGAAGACCGGCGCGTACAACGGTGATATTGTAGTGTCCGCGTTCAGAAGGGACAGATCGACTCCTTATTTTTTAAATAGAGAATATCCGGCCTGGTTTATAGCCCTGGCGGCAGAGGAGGTTTATTTAAAAGTAGAAGGTGACCCGGGCGCTGCGGGTCACGCCGGGAGCCATTCAATATCCGTAGAAGAGAGGGAAAGGGAAAACTATTTCTTTTTATCCGCATGGGATGAACACGGGCAGTTCAATTTTCCCGCGGGTATCGCGACAGATACGAATGGGGCTTATGTTTATATAACAGACACTATTAATCACAGGGTGCAAAAATTTGACCGGTTCGGTAATTTCATCCTGTCATGGGGCAGTGAAGGGTCGGGTAAAGGTCAATTCAGGCATCCGGCGGGTATTGTGGTCTCTCCCGGAGTAACCGGAAAATATATTTATGTGATAGATACTTACAACAGCAGAGTCCAGAAGTTTGAGGAGGATGGAACTTTTGTAAAATCCTGGGGCGGTGAAGGCCATGAAAACGGCCAGTTTCTGCATCCCCGTGGAATAGCTATAGACTCAAACTGGGATATATACGTTGCGGACTCCGGCAACAACAGAATACAGAAATTTGACCATATAGGTAACTTTATAACATCCTGGGGTATAGAAGGAACGGGAAATGGGCAGTTTGACAACCCCGTGGGAATTACCGTGGACTCTAAAGGCTTTGTATATGTATCTGATACCGGAAACCACAGGATACAGAAATTCGGCAGGTGAGATGAAGAGCATAAACATTGTATTCTTTCAAACAATTGCATAAACAGAAATAACTTTTTCTTTCCTGTCAGGAATAAATAGTATCCTCCAGGTGCCAACTCTCAGCCTGTAATCACCTCTGAGTTCTGCTGTAAGAGGTCTTAC
>DAOVJS010000201.1 GCA_030673105.1 Spirochaetota bacterium | reverse complement strand
GCACTTGAGTGTTTTTTAAAAATATATCTTCACTGACATTTTTAGTATATTCAGTGATTTTATCGATACATTCTACTATATCATCAATATAAACTTCGTTAAATTTTTCCGTCATAAAATAGTAACTTCCTCTTTTGAAATATTCTCTTTTAAAGCAGGTTTAATTGTAGAATACTCGATAAGATCGACTCCTCTTTTTAAAGCATTTTCGAGTTCATGTTTAATATGAACAAAGTCTAAAAGATCCAGTTCCGCATCCTTAGATATTTCGACAAGAATATCAATATCACTGTCGGCAGTTATTTCACCTCTGACTGCTGAACCAAAGATTCCAGCATGTTTTATTCCGTATTTGAGTAATATAGGAAGGATTATTTCTTTTATTTTATTTATAGTTTTTTTATTCATTTTCTTTGCTCCCTTCTTTTAAAGAGTAACAGTTTCACTTCTTTTTTCAATTAAATGTCTTCATTTTAGAAAGACGATCAATAATCCGGTTAAATTCTTGGAAATTCATATCTTTTACATAAAGTTTATTATTTCTCATATTTTTACTACCTGGATAAATATAGTATATTTTTTTTAATAATGTAATAAAAAGGGCCTTTACGTTGTAGACATTTAATTGCGACTGATCGATAAATGACCTGCCCCCTAAAACGGACCTGTTTTCTCTGATATACCCGCAGGGAAATTCGATAATTGGTATATCGATTTACGGCCTGTGTCGCCCGGGCAGGTGTCCCTGTATTCGACACTTGACGCCCAAACTTTAAATTACATCAGCTTTTTTATAGTAAATCATGATAATTAATTGAAAGTTGCCATGCGCACAGAGGGTATTTTTAAAAATAAAGGCTGTGTAATCTATGAAGTAATAGATTCCGTAAGAGAGTCTGAAACGTAAAGATGAGTACCTGAAAAGAGGAGCTTCACTGCCCAGCAGTAGGGCCATTACGATGCTGGCAACAAGCGTGACCGCGTGTTGCATCTTCTGCAGGCGGGAGAGGAACGTGCCCCTTTCGTTTTCCTCAACGATCTCGCCTATTAACCGGATTGCGACCTGTAATCGCAATGCCCCGGAGAACATAGAAACCGAGAACACTGAACACAATAAGTCCGTACACGGCAAGCGGTGTTTCCCTGATCACAGTCAGAGGGGTGAAAAGGGTCGGCAGCATCATCAGATGACGTAAAAACCGGAATCTTCCTATTAAACCGACAGTCCCTTACTTTAGGACAAACGATTTTCCGATGGGCATGCAGAGATAGCTTATATAGGTAAAAACTGATATAATTCCTTCAGAATGAATGCATACTCAATCGTGTGAGGACAATCATGGATGGAAACAGACGGGAAAATATTAAATCGGGATTACACGTTGCCATCGTTCAAAAGCAGGACCAAAGTTCCGGGAAACTCTCTGAGGGAATCGTTAAAGATATTCTCACGAAATCGGCATCACACCCGCACGGGATAAAAGTTCGGCTGGAAACTGGAGAAGTCGGAAGAGTTAAAATAATTCATTGACGTAATATTTTTTCCAATCAATGGAGGCTGCAAAACTCTGGTATGAATCTCTGGAATATCAGGAAGTCGTGCAGCACAGGTTCCGTGCAGCTGAGACAAATTTGATATTTATTGAAGGCAAGTTATGATCATTTGGGACGTACATGAATATGAGTGGCAAATTCCAACACTTACAGTGTATTGATTATTGGGTGTTGAATAAAGGTTTTATAATATTTTGAAGTTCTGAATAATTATTCATAAAAACAAACACTAAACATTGAACCTGAAATGCGTGATCTCGCCGTCACAAACTACATAATTCTTTCCTTCTAGCCTTGCTTTTCCATTTTCCTTTAGTTTTTTAAATGATCCGGCCTTTAGAAATTCATCGCAGCCGACCACTTCGGCCCGAATAAACCCCTTGGCAATGTCAGAATGGATTTTTCCAGCAGCCTCAACCGCTATGCTCCCCTGCTCTATTGTCCACGCCTTGACTTCATCTTCCCCGACCGTGAAAAAAGAGATGAGGTTGAGCATGCTGTAGCATTTATAGATAAACCTGTCAACAACGGAACCCTGAACTCCAATATCTTTAAAAAAATCTTCCTGCTCCTCTATGTTTAACTTTCCGATCTCCCGCTCGAATTTTCCGTATATCTTTATGTACTTATAATCCCTCTCTTTGCAGTACGAAACGATCGGGTCGAGAGATATTTCTTCATTTTCGTCTGAATTGATAACAACAAGTAAAGGTTTTTTACTCAGGAACCGGAACCCGGCGGTCATTTTCTCACTGCTGTTATCGAGTTTCATCCGGGACAGGGGTTTACCCTGTTCGAGGCATTCTTTCATAGACGACAGAAGCTCGTTTTCCCTGCCTGATTTGCCCTCCCTGTTCAAGCGGTCTATACGATTTTCTATTTGTAAAAGGTCGGTCAGGAAAAGCTCATCTTCGATCTCTTTTATGTCTCTCACGGCATCGATACTGCCGTACGGGTGGGCAACCATATCGTTTTTAAAGTTTCTCAAAACTACGGCAAGTGCATCCGATTCCCTGATCTGCTGTATCGTTTTCGACTCAAAAGAGCCGTCCTGTTCCAAAGAAATACCGACATCCCTGAATTCAACCTGCGCCAGGGTTATCTTTTTCGGGTTAAATATCGAGGAGAGCTTGGCCACCCGAACATCGGGGACCCGAACCGATGCAATAGATACGCTGCTGCTCTCTATATTCGAAAGGGCTTCAAAAAGCGTAGTTTTACCCGATTGCCCCAGCCCGATTATTCCTATCTGCATAAAATATTTTCCCTTCAGTGATATAATAAATTGTTTACAATCCTTCAATATACTGCAATTTTTTTAATAAACCTACTGCAATGATACTTCAGTAAAGCATGAGGCTATTTCTATTCTTTGACTTAAAATAAAATACTGGATAAATTGAGATTCGCCAACATACGCAAAAATAGCTTCGAAAGGCCCCCGATTTACCAATAAAATACTTCCGCATGCTTTTTCAGACGAAAAAAGTAAGCCTTCTCGTAAACATACTACCCAGAACAGGTCATTCCACCAAGAATAAAATCAAACCAAACCTTACAAGGTTCTCATCTTTTTTGGGCCTCCTCCGGATGGCTTTACGGATCTTCTTGTGAGCGCATCTTATCGAGCAGTTCTTTATCTTTGATTTTTTCAGGTCCCGGTTTAAGATCAGGTTTTCTCCAATCGTACCGCACACACCTTTGTTTCAGGAATCTTTGCTACAGGATCGATAGCATCACTTGTAAGCACGTTTGTCGGGCTCTCGGCAAAGTGAAATGTCATTGAAATTACACCTTTGGGGGAAACATCTGTCACTTTAATCTGAGCCTTTACTTCACCACGGCGGGAGATGACCTTTACACGCTCTTTATCCTCCAGGCCCAGTTCTACTGCATCCTGAGGGTTGATTTCTACAAGCTCTCTATCCCGCAATTGTTCCAGACCTCCCTTTCTAGTCATAGTTGCTGTATGGAAATGGTAGAGGCTTCTCTCTGTTGTGAGCAGCAGGGGGTAGTCCTTATCAGGAAGCTCAAATGAAGGTTTATATGTAAGTGGTATAAATTTACCCTTTCCGCCTGCAGTTGCGAAGAACTTGGTGTGAAGGATGGGAGTGCCCTCATGGGTATCATCCGGGCATGGCCACTGTAAGCCTTGATGCTCCAGACGTTCGAAAGAAATTCCTCCATAGCTTGGTGTAAGTGAAGCAATTTCATCCAGTATTTGTGAAGGATTGGTAAAATCAAATCCATCTTTGCCCATCTTCTGAGCTATTTCACAGGTAATCTTCCAGTCCGGTTTGCTCCCGCCGACAGGGGAGATAACCTTTCTTACCCGTTGAACCCGTCGTTCCGTATTTGTAAATGTCCCGTCCTTTTCGGCATAGCTTGCCGCAGGAAGAACAACATCCGCATACCTTGCTGTCTCTGTCAGGAAGATATCCTGTACAACGAAGAATTCGAGATGCTCCATGGCTTTGACCGCATGGTTTGCGTTTGCCTCACTCAGTACCGGATTTTCACCAACCTCATAGAGCGCTTTTATTTCCCCGTCAAGTATGGCATCGAATATTTCTGTATGGGTAATCCCCGGGGTTTCTGAAAGGGTGGTATTCCATGCCTTCTCAAACTTCTGCCTTATTTCAGGTATATTAACCTTTTGATATCCCGGAT
>DAOVJS010000227.1 GCA_030673105.1 Spirochaetota bacterium | reverse complement strand
ATCTTTACGATAAAGCTCTGACCACCCTGAGGAAGGCAATAAGCCTTAATCCCAATTCGCTCCCCGCACGGATTAATCTGGGAAATGCTCTTCTGAAAAATGAACTTTATAAGGAAAGCTCGGAACAGTTTAAAACAGCAATTGATATCGATCCTCTTTCACCGGAGGCACATTACGGGCTTGCAACCGCGTACCTGAAACTGGAAAAAGAAGATGAGGCATTATCTGAGTACCTCAGAGCCATTAAATCCAATAAGAACTTTGTTCAGGCATATGAACCGCTCGGAAACCTGTTTTTAAAGCTGGGAAACAAAAAAGACGCATTAATAATTTTCAAAACCCTTTTAGCGATAGATCCGGATTATCCGGACAGGGAAAAAATTGAGAAGATTATCAGTCGGATTGAGCCTTCCACATAAAAGGTGGCAATTTCGGCTGTCCCTTAACATATAAAATAGCTCTTTAGATACAGGGGCCTGTATAATATATTGCATCACATGTATAATATGTATTATGGGACAGCCTAATAAGAGGTTGTGAAACAACCTCAATTATATGTTCTTACGTTTGAGGTTTACTTTATGGATCTTTAACATATTCGCTTCTTCCCCGGCAAGGACCGGCACGCCGCCTATAAATATTACGGATTCATCCTCTTCACACAGTTTTTTATTAATTAAAAGCTCTTCTGCCCGGTCCATTAATTCTTCAGTAGACTTTACCATATTGATATAGACTCCATGCACACCCCAGAACAGAGACAGTTTCCTCAATACTTCCTCCCTGGGTGACATTGCGATTATGGGTACTGACGGCCTGTACTTGCTCATAAGAGCAGCAGTCCTGCCGGAAAGGGTAAAACTAATAATGAATTTTGGTTTCACCAGGTCAACAATTTTAGTTGCAGAAAAGCACACTGAATCGGCGATACTTTCACCTTGAGTAGATTTACCGAACTTTTTTGTAAATGCCCCTTCTCCAATCATTTCTTTTTCTGCTCTTTCTGCAATACTGGCCATAACCTCTACTGTATTGACAGGATATTCTCCCAGGGCTGTTTCACCCGATAACATGACTGCAGAAGTCTCATCAAAGATGGCGTTCGCCACGTCAGATGCTTCAGCGCGTGTTGGCCTTGGATGATTTATCATAGATTCAAGCATCTGTGTGGCAGTTATAACCGGTTTACCCAGGCGGTTACTTTTCCTTATAATCATCTTCTGCAGAATCGGTACATCCTGGGGGGAAGTTTCTGCGCCCAGGTCTCCTCTCGCAACCATGACACCGTCAGAAACTTCAATGATCTTATCTATATTCGTTATTGCTTCAGGCTTTTCAATCTTTGATATGACAGGAATATTTTTACCCTTTTTCATTATTCTATCTTTTAAATTTAACACGTCTTCGTGCGTACGCACAAATGAAAGGGCTATAAAATCAACACCAACATCGAGCCCGAAATCCAGGTCATTAATATCCTTTCCCGTAAGAGAAGGTGCGCTGATTCTTGTATCCGGGAGATTTATACCCCTGTACGACCTTATCATTCCTCCGTTAAGTATTTTACACATGATACTATTTTCCTGGATGTCAATTACACGGAGCTCAATATTCCCATCATCAAGAAATATTCTCTCACCTTTTTTTACTTCTGCGGGAAGTAAACTATAGCTTACGCTTAACTGCTGCCAGTCACCGGTTACATCCTCTGTAGTTAGTTTTAAGGTGTCTCCCATGTTAAGAATAACTGTCTCTTTGCTTAACTTCCCGGTTCTGATTTTCGGCCCCTGAAGATCGAGCAGAACACCGACATACCTACCAAGAGCCTTTGATACCTTTCTCGTTCTTTCAACTGTTTCGGTATGAAATTGGTAAGAGCCATGGGAAAGATTCATCCTTACAATATTCATACCTTTTTCCACCATTTCGGTAATGATACTTTCATCATGACTTTTTGGTCCAATCGTACATACGATCTTTGTAGATTTCATGGCAATCTACTTTCTTAATAAGTATTTTAAATCCGATAAAAAATACCGGTAAGTTTACCGCTGGTTATCGTACTGTCATGTTTGTCTGTGTAAGGGGATCTATTAATCTATTTCTAAGCCACACTTCAAAATGAAGATGAGGCCCGGTTGAACGTCCCGAGTTTCCCACAAATCCTATTATCTCTCCCTTTTTCACCCTCTGTCCTCTGGAGACCGTGATGGCTGAAAGGTGCCCATAATAGGTACGGTACCCAAAACTGTGCTCAATTATTACCGTTTTACCAAATCCATGCCTCATTCCAGTAAAATTGATTTTACCTTCTCGCGCGGCACGGACTTTTGTTCCAAGCCGGTTTGCTATATCTATACCTGTATGAAACGACCGTTTCCCCGTAAATGGGTCGCGCCTGTAACCGAATCTGGATGTTAATCTTCCCCTCACCGGTTTTTCAAAGGCTTCACCAAGCGCGTAGGCCCTCTCAATATTACTAAACCTGACTCCAGGTAAAAATATTTTCATACCCGGGACAAGTGAATTCGACCGCAGGTCATTCATCTCCATGATAAAATCAGGAGGAATTTCGTACTTTGATGAAAATCCTAAAATTGAATCCCCTTCCGCAACATTTACAAAGATACCGCGTATATTGGGTATGAAGATAATATCACCTTCATGTATACTATGAACATTTGTAAATGAATTACAGCTGATTATTCCATCAGGGTCCATGTTAAATTTTCTCGATATACTCCATAGAGTGTCACCTTTTTCAATCTCATATGAAATAAGCCGGAGTTTAGGAATATTATTTTCAAGCCCTCCTCTCCCATTCTCTCTGAAATCACCCGCAGAAAGTCTAACCGGTTTCAAAGAGCTCCAGTTAAAATCTCCATAATATGGTTTAATATCATGATAAAAAGAATAGGAAGAGGGAAAAGGCAAATAAACATTATTATAAAAAGACAGGCCGTTATAATTATTAAAAAGCGTCTGAATTTTACCCCGGTCAGCAGGGCGACAGCCTTTAAAAAAAATAATACAGGTATAAAAACGAAATTTACTGCCCGCCTTCCCCATGTTTCCGGCAGGGCCCTTAAATAAAGGTTTACACGGACGTTAAAGACCGCAATCTTTGTCATAAGGACAAGATTCAACCCGCGCAATTTTTTTTGAATAAAATTCATATGGGACAGCCT
>DAOVJS010000153.1 GCA_030673105.1 Spirochaetota bacterium | reverse complement strand
GAAGCTGCTGCATGTTACAAGTTCGGCGGCATTTTTAACAATTATGTTACCCTTTTTCATGGCGTTTTCCTGTAACATGGCCGAATTTTTCAAGATATTTTTTTTACAGGTGCCGGCTCTTTTCGAAAGCCTCTGATACTGCCCTTTTCACCAGGTCCTCTCCGGCAATGTATGGGAGGGTTATATGATCTGTTCCTTTATTCATCCTGTTGTACTCAATACAGGTCTTGATGGAATTTTCATTTCTCGCCCAGGCGCGGCGGGCGACTCCGCCCATAACATCCCACCGTATGGCCGATTTTATTATTTCGTCGACTTCTTTGCGTCCATCCAGAACCAGTCCGAATCCCCCGTTTATCGCCTTTCCTATACCGACACCGCCTCCGTTGTGAATAGCAACCATGGTCATGCCCCTCGCGGCATTGCCCGCGAAGCACTGTGTGGCCATGTCTGCCATCACATTGCTTCCGTCTTTGATATTGGAAGTTTCCCTGAAGGGCGAGTCCGTGCCCCCGGTATCATGATGATCCCGTCCCAGCATTATGGGCCCCACTTCATTATTCCGTACCATCTCATTGAATCTGAGTGCAATTTTCGCTCTTCCGGCCTCGTCCTGGTATAATATCCGCGCCTTTGTTCCGACAACAAGTTTGTAGCTTTGCGCTTCTCTTATCCATATGTAGTTATCCCTGTCCTGAACATTTCTGTCAGGGTCGATACATTCCATAGCGGCCCTGTCCGTTTTTATCAGGTCCTCATGCCTGCCGCTAAGGCAGACCCACCTGAAGGGCCCGTAACCGAAGTCAAACAGCATCGGGCCCATGATATCCTCAACATAGGATGGAAAGATAAATCCATCCTTTTCGTCGATGCCGTTTTTAGATATTTCTTTTACCCCCGCGTCATAAACCGCCTTCATGAAGGAATTGCCGTAATCAAAAAAATACGTTCCTCTGTCTACCAGTGCCCTTATCAATTCAAACTGGCGCCGTAAGCTTCTATCAACAAGCTTTCTGAATTTATTCCTGTCTGTTTTCAGCAGCAGTGTCCTCTCTTTAAAGCTTATCCCCTGCGGGCAGTACCCGCCGTTATAGGGGGCATGGCAGGATGTCTGGTCAGAGAGCAGGTCCACCCTGATTTTATTCTCAACGATATATTCCAGCAGATCAACTATGTTCCCGTGAAAACCGATCGATACAGGTTGTTTCTTTTTTAGATACCGGGTGGCGATACTGACAGCTTCTTTGATATCCGCGGATAACTTGCCTACCCATCCCTGCCTGTGTCTTGTTTTTATTCTTGAATAATCAACCTCGGCAATGATACCGACACCTCCCGCGATTTCAACTGCCTTTGCCTGCGCCCCGCTCATGCCGCCCAGCCCGGAGGACACGAATAGAAGCCCCCTTAGATCTTCATTTTTATCCATACCCAGTTTTAACCGTCCCGCGTTAAGCAGAGTATTGTAGGTTCCGTGCACAATGCCCTGGGGACCTATGTACATCCACCCGCCAGCGGTCATCTGACCGTAATTTGCGACACCCATCTCCTCCGCAATTTCCCAGTCATCCGGGTTGTCAAACATTCCGACCATTAGAGCGTTGGTAATAATGATCCTCGGGCTCCATTCCCGGGATTTAAAGAGCCCGAGAGGATGCCCCGATTCCATGACAAGGGTCTGCCTGTCCGTCATAATTTCAAGATATTTTTTTATCAATCTGTACTGCATCCAGTTCTGGCAGACACTGCCCGTTTCGCCATAGGTGACAAGCTCATAGGGATAGAGGGCGATGTCAAAATCAAGGTTATTTTCAATCATTACCTGAAAGGCCTTTCCCGCGATGCAGTTTCCCCTGTACTCATTTATGGATTTTGCATTTATATTTCCTTCGGGACGGAAACGGTACCCGTATATTCTCCCCCTGGTAAAAAGCTCATTCAGAAATTCAGGCGCAAGGCGTTCGTGCAGTTCCTCCGGGATGTACCGGAGGGCGTTTTTCAGGGCAGTTTCCGTTTGTGTCGGGGAAAGCCTGAATCCTCTGTCAGGCGCCCTCCTTATGCCCTCGGCAAAGGCAGGCGCGGGGAGGAGCTCATTATCCAGCTTAACAGTCATAATATCAGATATGTCGGTGCCTGTGATCATGATATATGGCCTCCTTTTCTGTTAATTTAGCAGCTGTACAACCAATACGCAAATACAATTTTATATTTTATCTGTTTCAGTAGATCGTCTTTAGAGGTACCTGGAGGATCGAGCATAAACCATTGTAGAATTGTTAGAATTATTGATAGGAATTAATCCCATTGTAGTGTTAGTGCATTATCTGTACTTAATTCCACTCCAGTTCCAAACTTTTTGCATTCTCTATTCAAGGTATTTCTTAGCCACAGTGCGTCTTCTTTTGATGCTCGATTCAATCTAAAGTTTTTGATCTGTAAGGGAGTCATTCGCATACTAACGAGACTTCCAGTCGACGGATCCATACTCACAAAGTACATCAGGACAAGATCATCCCTGAACTCTTCATACCCGCTGATACCTTCATAGTCATTTAGAAAGTCGCCACAGCCATAGATAATAGGTTTTTCCTTATACACTTCTATAGGCCTTACATGGTGAGAAGAATGTCCATGGATCAGGTCAATACCTGCATAGTCAATAAGTTTATGAGCAAACTCCGTTTGTACACAAGGAATCTTATAGCCCCAATTACTTCCCCAGTGAATAGAAGCAACTACGATATCTCCTTTCTGTTTTACTTCCCGGACTTTTTCTTTAATATGCCGGACTGTTTTATCTGACAAATCTTTTAACAGATTTACGCCAGCTCTGTCCTCTAAAGCGGCCCAGTTTTCAGTAATTCCGCTTGTTACTGAGCCGAAGGAGAACACGATCACTCTCCCCTTCCCCTTCACCTCCATCACTGCCGGGGTTTGCGCCTCTTTACGATTCTGACCCGCTCCTGCGATTTTTACATTCACTTCCTTCAAGGTTTCTAATGTCTCTGTGAGACCTGAATATCCCCAATCAAGAATGTGGTTGTTCGCGAGAGAACAATAATCTATGTTGGCCGATGTTATGCAGGGAATATTGTCCGGTTGCATCCGGTAGTGTATAGACTTTCCTTTCCAGTAATCGTCACTCTTTGTTACACTTGTCTCTAAATTAATCATCCTCAAATCTGGCGCCACTCGTTCCAATTCCTTGAGTGCGTCTCCCCAGATGTAGGAAAAGCCTGCAGGTCGTAGAATCGGACCATTCACTTCTTCAGCAATTTCCACATATCCTTTGGCACTTCTCATGTATGGCTCATGAATAATAGGGTTACTGGGGTGGGGCAATATTTGATCAATTCCTCTCCCTGTCATCACATCACCGCACATGAATATGGTGATAGGATTATCCGTTTTTATAGGTGTATCGGTGGTTATTTCCCGGGACGTCTTCACCCTGATCCCCCTGGTATTAACGGTCGGCGAACCTGTTATGATAAACCATGCTAATGAGAAGAAAATAATCTGCCGCATCATTCTCACAATGGGAGAGCCTTTTTTCAGATTATTTTATTTATGGATAAAACTTTTAGATTATTATACACTATTATGACATGGCTTTAAAGGATTATTAGCTGCGGCGGAGCGGAGTACTGATGAAGATTGTGGAGTGTGTCCCGAATTTCTCAGAGGGAAGAGACAGGGAGATAATAAACAGGATATCGGAGTCCATAAGATCGGTTGCCGGTGTTGAACTGCTTGACGTTGATACGGGTTATGATACGAACAGGACTGTTTTTACTTTTGCCGGTGAACCCGGGGCAGTTTTTTCTGCGGCATTCAATGCGATAAAAGAGGGCTCCGGGCTTATCGATATGTCTGTTCATACAGGAGCTCACCCGAGGATGGGGGCCTGTGATGTATGCCCATTTATTCCTGTTACCGGGATCAGCATGGAAGAATGTATTGAGCTTGCGCTGGCCCTGGGAGAGAAGGTTGGAGCGGAGCTGAATATCCCTGTATATCTTTATGAAAACGCGGCGAAATCTCCTGAAAGAAAAAACCTCGCAAAGATACGTTCAGGAGGGTATGAAGCGCTTGAAGAGAAGCTGAAAAGACCTGAATGGAAACCGGATTTCGGCCCCTCTGCATATAATGAGCGGGTAAAAAGATCGGGTGCTACCGTAATCGGGGCCAGGAGGTTTTTGATAGCGTATAATATAAACATCAACTCTAAAGATAAAAGACCGGCGTCGCGGATAGCCGGCGAAATAAGAGAGAGGGGGGAAACCGTAAAGGATGAAAACGGAAAAACGGTCAGGATCCCTGGTAAATTAAAACAGTGCAAGGCAATCGGCTGGTACGTTGATGATTATAAGAGGGCCCAGGTTTCCGTTAATCTTACGGACTACCGCATAACCGGCATGCATCACGCCTTTGAGGCGGCCGTGGAAGCGGCTGACGGTGCAGGTGTGAGAATAACGGGATCTGAAATAGTGGGGCTTGTTCCCAAACAGGCTTTAATAGACGCCGGGCTATATTATATTAAGAAGCAGCGCGGGTCAACGGCCTGCTCTGAGAAGGAGATAATAGAAACCGCGGCAGCTTCACTCGGGCTGGATGAAGTGGCCACTTTTGATCCGCATGAAAAAATAATTGAGTATCGAATCCGCGGCTTTTCAGGCGCACAGGTTGAAGGGCAGATTATTAGACCTGATTAACATCTTGAATTATTTACCCGGGCATTATCCCTTTCCATTTGAAAGGAATACAGCCATTTTTTCCCGGATAAGTCCAGCGTGGAACTCCAGAGCGCGGGGGAATATTTTATGAGGAAACTTTTCACTTTCATCCAATTCTAAGAGCGATTTTCGCAGTCCGGTCATGAAGGCGCTTCGGGCTTCGGCGCCGATATTAACCTTTGTAATTCCAATCTCGATAGCCCGTCTCAAATCTTTTGATGGGATTCCGGACCCGCCATGGAGTACTAACGGAACATCTACACAGGAACTAATTACTGCCAGACGGTCAAAATCAAGTTTGGGTTCTTTATTATAAAAACCATGAGCATTCCCGATTGCGACTGCCAGCGCGTCAACACCGGTTCCTCTAACAAAAATTTCTGCTTCCTTTACGTCTGTGTAGTACGCTTCGTCAGGCTCTGAACCATCTTCTTCTCCCAGAACCCCGATTTCTCCTTCAATTGAAACCCGGGACTTATGCGCAATTTCAGCAGCAAGAGAAGTGAAAGTGATATTTTCCTTTAACGGTAAATGAGATCCATCAATCATAATGCTTGTTGCGCCAAATCGGATAGCACGTTCGGCATCTTTCAATTCTTTCGCATGATCTATAAAAATTGCAACCGGGACAGACGAGGAGCGCCCAAAGGAAACGCATAGTTCATAAAGCTCCTTTTCTCCCGCAAAATCAAGCTCCGGCTGCCATAGGGATATAATAACAGGCGAATGCATACTTTCTGCAGTAGAGACGATGTTTTTCGCAGAGTATATGTCCCACGCATTAAAGGACCCTACAGCATACTTTCCTTTCTTCGCGTCATTTAGGATTTCTTTAAAAGTCGCAAGAGGCATCTGTAATTATTCCTTTCATATAAAAAATTAAAATTAATCTATTCAATATATTCTAAATAGTGTACCGAAATAAAGTGCTTGAAGTTAATCTTTACGTTTTTTCCCTGAAATCTCATCAATATCCAATCTAAGAATGTATGTTCTGTTAATCATTTCTTCTTCAAAGGGATGCTGCTTCTCTCCAGTATAATGATTCATAAGAATATTCAATGCCTCTATCTTGTCCTCCTTTTTGGTTATAAAAGATATTTTCCCCATCCCCACGACGCT
>DAOVJS010000067.1 GCA_030673105.1 Spirochaetota bacterium | reverse complement strand
GATATCCGTTGCGGTGAGTGTTTTGCCGCCAAAGGTCATAGCCTCTTTTGTGATCATGTAACCTACAGATTCAGGGCCGACCTTACAGACGCCATTTTCACATTTTACGATTGAACCGCCCCCAAGTCCGATCGCTATCAGATCGGGCATTCTGAAGTTGGTCCTCACGCTGCCTATTTCAACGGCCGTGGTTGACTCTCTAGGGAACCCGCTCTTCAGAATACCGACATCGGTTGTTGTCCCTCCAACATCAACGACAACAGCATCGCTGAGCCCTGAAAGAAAGGCCGCGCCTCTAAGCGAATTTGTGGGGCCTGAAGCTATTGTAAATACAGGGTATGAACGCGCGTAGTCTACCGACATCAGTGTACCGTCATTCTGGGTTATAAAGAGATCGGCCTTTATCCCGTGATCCATTAAAACGTTCTGAAAAGAGCCGTATGCATTGCCTGCTATTCGTAAAATCGCGGCATTCAGAAAGGTCGCGTTTTCACGCTCAAGTATGCCGATGCTCCCTACTTCGCTTGACAGTGATACTGGAAAGTCATTCCCGAAGATTTCAGCCGCAAGCTCTTTAACAAGCAGTTCCTGATCATTGTTCACCGGAGAGAAGACGCATGATACAGCCAGGGCTTCAATGTTCTTCTCCTTCAGAGAACCGAGGGCCTCCTTTATCTCATCTTTATCTGCAGCAGAAATCGGGAGACCGTTGTACTCATACCCCCCTTTTACAATTTTATAATGGTTTCCTATATGAGGAATGATATCAGGCGGCCAGTCCATAAGCGGAGGAATGGCCAGCCCTGAAGGGGCACTAAGCCTTATAACACCAATCTTTGAGAGTCCCTTCCTCTCAACAATCGCGTTTGTGGAATGAGTTGTTCCAAGCATGGCATGAATAATTCCAGATGAATCAATCCCGCTCTCTGACAGCACCGCGTCAACCGCCTCTTTAATACCGGTGGAAACATCTTCAGTAGTAGGGCTCTTACACTTGGAAACAACACTGTCATCTTTGTCAAGAATCACGGCATCGGTATTCGTACCCCCGACATCGATTCCCAGTCGGTAGTTCATAGGCTTCTCCTTTTAACCAGATCTTCAATGGGTTCATAATCAATATCATATTTAAAATAACGTGGACCAACCTGATTCAGCCCTTTCCCGGTCCTCCATATCGGCGCGCAGGGCATACCGATTATTACCGTCCGCTGACCATACCGGAGATGCTCTGTTGTTATGGGGCTGCCGCTTTCCCTGTCCAGAATCGTGATGAGATCCGGCACCATAGCGCAGGGCTCATTATCCAGCCACGCGACCAGGTTTTCATTCTGAAATTCCAGGTTTAAAACCGATCCCCTGTAGCCATCAATACCCTCAAAATCGGCCTTGCCTCTAACAAATCCGGTTGTAAGGTCTCTCTGTACATCCGTTACCTTCCCCTCGAAAAGACGATACCCCTCTGTCACTTTTAGAATTGAATCAACAGGGCTGATTTTTCTCTCATTCGACTGAATGATTCTTTTCCCAATCTCAATTGCCAGTGAAATCGTCCCCCGTATACTCAACTCCTTCAAAGTTTTTCCATTCATAACGTACAGCCCGATCATTGAGCTGAGCCCCATTGCCACAGTAACCGTTCTTGATAAGGTTTCAACCCACGCGTTATTGATGGTTTCCAGTACCACTTTGTTCCCCTTTTCATCACAGCAAACCATTGGAGACGCGCTGACCCCTCCAATGCTGAAAGTTACCATCGGGATTTCAGGAAACGCCCTCCCCATACCATCAGCGTCCACGAGGGGAAGTCCCAGCCTCGCGGCGGTATACACCGGTATACAGGAATTAATCCCTCCTGCCTCAATCGACATTGTGGCAAAAGCCTTTTTGCCGAAAAAAGACTCAACAGCCCTGAAGGCCTTTTCCGGCTCCTGACCGTTCGGAAGTTTTTCAAGCATGACCGCCGGAGCCCCCATCATCGCCGATGGAATAACAAGTTCTTCATCAGGTACTTCATCCACCTCAATCAGCCGGACATCTCCTTTTTCGATGATCGCTCGCTGCGCCATCAGCCTTCCAAGGTAAGGGTCACCTCCCCCGCCTGAGCCAAGAACAGCGGCCCCTATTGCCAGGTAATCTATATCACGGGTTGTCAGGTATCTCACAAAAGTGCCTCCGGGTAAAAAGTTATAAAATATTAAATTGAAAATGAAAATATTGCAAGGAAAAAATCAATAGAATTGCCCATCTTAAGGCCTGCCGTCTCAGACCGTTAATTTAATCAATTTTCCCTTGCTGCCCAAGTCTAAAAACAGTATGCTTTATGCTATAATTTTTATACCGAATTGAAGATTCGCGATAACTTCAAAAAATACTATAAAACAAGGAGAAATCCATGGAATTAAAAAAGGCCATTTTGGAAAGACGGAGTATACGCGCTTTTTCCGAAAAACCTGTTGAAAAAAACCTCCTGAAAGAACTTCTAACAGCCGGAATTTACGCCCCGACAGCAGGGAATATCCAGCCGTGGCTCTTTTTCAGCATCACCGACCCGGATGGTATAAATAAAATACGTACCATATCCCCGGGCATGCTTAGCGACCCGAAAGCCCTTATCTGCGTATGTTCTGATCAAAAAAAGGCCTTTGAAAGGGCGGGAAAGGGCGGTAAGACCCTATCTCTCATGGACTGCGCGATGGCCGCACAGAACATCATGCTTCGTGCCTATGACCTTGGACTTGGATCATGTGTTATCCGCTCGTTCAATCCGAATGCTCTGCGTGAAATAGTAGGGGCACCGGATCATATTCAACCGGAGCTCATAGTGACCATCGGATATCCCGCTGAAAACCCGGATACACCGGCAAGGAACACTGATGTCATCTACCGGGAAGAATACGGAAAAAAGGAGGAAGGGAAATGAATGACCGGGAATTATACAGGGGATTATTTGAGCTCACAGGATACATGCTCACATCAGCACGGGGGCTCATAGAGGAGCCCCAGCTGTACGGGCCGTTTAGATTACTTGACGGAGTTTCCAGGCTGTGCGGTATTCTTGAAAAGAAAGAGATCGGATATGGAGATTTTTTTTCTGAATTAAAAGAGAAAATTGATGAAAAAAAGTACACTGTTATATCCGATGAGGATGCTTTCATCCGCATGATGGATGATGCCGTTCTTGATTTTACCAGAAAGATGAAGGAGTTGTAAGGAATTTAATAAATAGTATTCAAACATCAATTTCAAATTCAACATACCCGCAGGCATTGATAACACGCACCCCATCCATAACGGTTTCTTTATCTTTTTTCTTATATATCTCATGATTGTGGCCATGCAGCATGACCTTCGGGTGAAGCGTATCCATCAAGTCCCGGAAGGCGCAGAAACCGGTATGACACATGTCGGGAAGGTCATGAATTCCTTTAGGCGGCGCATGGGAAACAAAAATGTCCAGGCCGCCGAATCTTTTTGCCTGTCTGATTATCTTCTTTACCCTGCCGGCCATCTGCTTCTCAGAGTACTGGAGATCCCGGCCATTGTACCAGATGCTTCCTCCAAGGCCCCCTACCTTTAATCCATTCACAACCACCACCTTCCCGTCTATTGAATCACAGCCTTCCGGGGGATTCCTTTCATAAACTTCATCATGGTTTCCCGGCACATAGAGGAGAACGGTGGGGATTACTGTAACGAGAAAAGAGAGGTATTCGGGATCGAGGTCTCCACATGAAATAACAAGATCGATATTTCTCCACCTCTCCGGATCGAAATAATCATAAAGCGCACGGTGACGCTTATCAGCAACCGCGAGAATCCGCATACTTAACATCCTCTGCAAATGAGTGTGTTTTATCGATAATTACATACATATCATCCCCCTCCCGTCATATTTCCAAAATCCCGGTGAAAAATCTCGCTCTTTCTGCATTTCCTGAAAAATAAAAAATGAAACACGCGAAAAGGCAGGAGACGGAAAAAACGTCTTTCAGGTATTTTATGTACGAATTTAAATCCGGATATGAGGGTCTCAAAGCCTGTATTATATGGTACTCCACCCATAAAATCCCGGTAGAATTCTGTAACCATGATATAAATATCACCTGTAACATGACCAGGATACCTCACCGGGAGTGTTGATTTTTCAATTTTGGAACATGCCGGGAGGTAGCGCTCAGAATACCATTTCCTGACCTTCTCCGGCATATTCTCACCATACGGGTAGGAGATAACTTCATCTAGCAAAATTCCGTATCCATTTTCATGAGTGAGATCTAAGTTTCTTAAGCCTGTCTCACTCTCAAAACGTCTGCGGCTCAACGCGCCTTTCAGCCTTTGTTTATCGCTTTTATGGACATACTCCTTTATATGCGCGTCTATAAATTCCGTGCCAAGAGCTTTTGCCGCTGCTGTTCTCCTGTTTCCATCAACAACATAGTACTGCCCCTCGTACTGATATACTTCAATGGAAGGGAAAAAGTGATACTTCTCGGCCGCCTCTTTAAGACGGTACCACCGGCTTCTTTCAGAAATATCACGACGTTTTATATAACGAAAGTTTTTATCCAGCTCGCCGCATTTGCCCACTGTCCCTACGATTTTTTTAACCTGGATGACTCTTGCTCCTCCATCCATTATTGTGTAGGACTTTGTTTTATCAAATACTTCATCAAAACATTTTATATATTTAATCATTGACTCTCCTCGCCGATCTCTTTCTGAAGCCAGTTAATATGATCCGATTCCTCACGGGAGAGCATACTGAATACATCCCGGGCGGTTTTAAAGAGTGAATTTTCCGCAAGAGTCTTATAAAAATCATAGGCGCCCCTCTCTTTTATGAGAGCTGCCTTAAATATTTCTTCCTTTGTTGACCGGGGATTTAAATCAGGCCAATCCCGGTCTATTTTCGAAACTCCCTGGACAATAACCGGGTCGGATACAATTAGGTCTTCCGGATCTCCAGTTTTCTGAATCTCTTCAAGCTTAAGCCTGTGACCTAGCTCTGCGGCGAGGAGCCTTTTAAAAAGATGGGACGATTCATCAACTACGGTCATCGAGAGTGCCTTTTGATAAAACCGGTATGCCTTTTCTTCAAAAGCAATGGCATCCTCAAGAACAAACTTCATGATAAATTTTTTAACAGGCTTATACATCACTTGCGCCAAAGTTAAAGATTTAATTCCAATTCCAAAAGCTAATAGGAAAAAACTGCGGAGAGTTCGATCTTAAGGCCCTCGATAAGAGGAGATTCAAGATTATCATTCATGGTGTAACTGCGGTAGATTTTAAACTCTTTACCAGCGAGGGAAAATATTTCAACGCTCTTTTCTCCAGGATCAACAATCCAGTATTCCCGTACACCAAATTTTGCGTAGAGCTTTTTCTTTTTTATTAGATCATTATATGCTGTTGCTTCTGAAAGTATCTCAATTACAAGGTCAGGCGCACCCTGAACGTTCTTTTTGCCGATAATGCTTTGCCTTTCTTTTGATATGTACAAAATGTCAGGCTGCAGGACATTCTCATTGTCAAGATGAACATCACATGGCGCATCAAATATTTTTCCTATCTTTTTTTCCCTGACGTATTTTTCCAGTTCGTATTCAATGTTTTTCGATATCCATTGATGGTAGATTATTGGCGACGGTACCATTATCAATTCTCCTTCTATTAGCTCGTACCTCTTATCGTCCGGTGTTTTAAGATAATCATCATAGGTTAACTTTTTCTTATTTCCTACCGGTGTTATCAAAACAATCCCCCTGTAAATAATTAATGGAAGAGTATATTTAAAGGCTATACAGCATAATCCACCATGAGTACATTAAAAAATATATTTCAAAACAACATTATTGGCAACTTTTCTTTATCCGACTATATAATTTTCACGGACACGTTTTTCAGAACTGTTCCATAGAAACAGCAACAGCAGGAAAAGTTTTCAGTAAGTTCCTGTCTTCGGTGAGACATTTAATCCTGACGGATTCTGCCAGTGTTATGTACTGCGCGTCATACGCACTTATCGAGGTTTCTATGGAAAGTAATTAGTATCTACAACTATCATTTCCGACCTTCCCGTATCGCAGCTTCTATGAGCTCCTGTGTTAGCTGATAAGTGCCCCTTACCGGATCAGGAAATTCAATTGGAATTATATTGAGGCTCTCCTCCAGAATGATTAGCACTTCCTGTGTCATAGACCGCCGGTGACTGCGTGCTACTTCTTTAAGCCTTTGATGTAAGCTTTCAGGAATATTCTTAATTACCAATGCCGCCATATTAGTATCCTTTTTACTTCCATAATGCTATTAATAAGATAGCATCATCATACAAACCTGTCAATAATGCAGCAATCTATGAAAAGTACATCAAAAGATATCCTCATTTTGATTTTTTTTTGTATATTTGAATTTATGGAGAAGAGAAATGAAAGCCATGATTCTCAAAAAGCCCGGCATGCCTCTTGTGGAAGAAGATATTCCGGTCCCTGAACCTGGACCGTATCAGGTGCTCATTAAAGTAACAGCGTGCGGTGTGTGCAGGACGGACCTGCATATAATCTGCGGTGAGCTCACCGGGCCGAAGCTTCCTCTTGTACCGGGGCATGAGATTGTCGGCACTGTGGCATCGACAGGAGAGAACGCCAATAAATATAAAATCGGGGACAGGGTGGGTATACCCTGGCTCGGGCATACATGCGGAACCTGCAGATACTGCAGACGAGATATGGAAAACCTGTGTGATGACGCCCTCTTTACAGGCTACACAATTGATGGAGGATATGCTGAGTTCTCAGTAGCTGACGAACGGTTCTGCTTTCCTGTCCCTTCCTTCTATTCTGATATTGAGGCGGCACCTCTGCTATGTGCCGGTCTTATAGGATACCGTTCACTGATTATGACCGGTGACGCCTATCGGCTAGGTTTTTACGGATTTGGGGCGGCAGCACATATATTGATACAGGCAGCCCTGTATCAGGGACGCTCTGTTTTCGCTTTTACGAAGCCGGGTGATATGGCCGGGCAGAAGTTTGCCCTGAAACTTGGTGCCAGGTGGGCGGGAGATTCCCTTTCGGCCCCGCCTGAAGAGCTTGACGCCGCGATTATTTTTGCTCCGGTTGGAAACCTCGTTCCCACTGCCCTGAGGGCGGTGGCAAAAGGGGGAACCGTTGTATGCGCCGGTATCCACATGAGCGATATACCTGCTTTCCCCTATGAGATTCTCTGGGGGGAAAAGATTGTACGCTCCGTGGCGAATCTAACACGTCAGGACGCCTTGCAGTTTATGGAACTTGCGTCTCAAGCGAGGATAAATACTCAGGTGCAGCAATTCCCCTTTCGGGAAGCAAACAGAGCATTAAATTCACTTCGTGAAGGAAAGATACAGGGTGCTGCGGTTCTTGTCACTTGACATCCGGTATTATTTGCGGGATTACCATCCACCGCATTGTCCACATCCCCGATTCATTCCTGACCAGACTTATAATACAGCCATTTTTAAATTCTACAATCTGTTTACTCTCATCCTGACATAATAATAGGGCGGTAAGCCTTTTAAGATGCGGGAGATGCCCGACGAGCATAACATCCTCTTCAATTTGCGCCAGGCTCTCAACCCAGCTCCAGGGCTGCGAAATTGGATTTAACTCCAGTCCCCGCTCAATTCCTTTTTCAGGTTTTAACTCTTTTGCAAGAATCTCAGCAGTCTGGAGCGCTCTTTTTTTCCCGCTGTGTATTATACGGGTAACAGTTATATCGGTATATCGGGCAACAAAAAAAGCCCCACGGCTAATGCTTGAGATCCCATTCTCAGTGAGTGATCTCTCCGGATCTTCTTCTTTCTGTTTTGCCTCGGCATGCTGCACGAGATAGAGATTCATATGCTCCACCTCCTCAACATATGAATAGTATTGCTTTATTTTACCAGAATGTGTAATTTTTTGCAAGGATCATTTTCAGCGAAAATGCGGCAGATTATTCTCTCGAGACTTTAAAGGGCCACATTTTAAGGCCCCCTTCAAGGATTTTTACATCCTGAAAACCGTTTGCCTTAAGAATAAGAGCCGCCTGATATGAATGGGCCCCCGTCCCGCAGGCAATGATTACCCTCCGGCCGGGAAGTATTTCATCAATTCTTCTTCGCAAATTTTCCAGAGGAATAAGATCAAAGCCCGGTATCCTCTCTTCTTCATATTCCTGCGGTGTCCTTACATCAAGAAACACGCACTCTTCTCCCCCGTTTTGCAGCAAACTCTGTACTTCATTCGCCGTAACACCATCGAAAAGCCCGTCAAGCTTATTTTGCAGCACATTTGCCGATACAATTATCGCACCCATGGCATTTGAAAAGTAGGGCGCATACCCTAAATCAACTGACAGAATATCCTCAACTTTTCCATTTTTTGAAATTACCATTGCCGCAATGTCTATTCTCTTTGCCACATCGCCCTTTCCAACAATTTGTACTCCCAGAAGCTTCTTTGTTTCCCTGCATGCGATCATCTTGATATTTATAATTTCAGCACCTGGAATAAAGTGCTCTCTATCATATTCAGGAACATAGCTGCTTACAGAATCATAGCCGTTCTCCTTAGCTTCCCTCTCGCTCAAGCCGGTCTTCGCTACATGGAAATCAAATACCTTAATGATGATTGTACCGGTAACAGAGCTGAATTTATTATTCTGTTTTCCTGTTGAATTGCCGCCCGCTAACCTGCCCATCCTGTTTGCAACAGAACCCAGAGGGAGATAATAGGGCTTTTCAAGTACAACGTGCCGGGTCTCAGCGCAGTCTCCAGCCGCATAAATAAATGAATCACTCGTCTGAAGGTATTCATTGACGGCAATCGCGCCGGTCGGCCCTTTCGCAAGCCCTGCCTGCACTGCCAGACCGACATTGGGATTTATCCCCATGGCTAAAATCACAAGATCCGTCTGGAGTCTGAAATTCGACAGCTGTACGTACTTCACCCTGTTCTTTCCTATAAATTTGCTCACCGACTCATTTTTGATAATTCTTATACCTCTATGTATCATGTGTCTTTCAACAAGTGCTGATAATTCCGGATCCAGGAATGAAAGGATTTGACCTCGTTTTTCTATTATCGTGACTTTTGCCCCTGATACTGTAAGCGCTTCAGCGACTTCTACTCCGATTAAACCTCCCCCCAGGATTACTATATCCCTTGCCATATCATTTGCGATAGCTGTTTTAATTTTCTCAGAATCATAGATACCATGAAGTACAAAGATATTTTGTAGATTTACACCTATAATTTCCGGAATTACCGGACTGCTGCCTGTCGCCAGGATGAGGCTATCATATGGGACTGTATATTCCATATTGGTCATAAGATCCTTATAATATACAGTTTTATTCTTTCTGTCTATTTTTGTAACCTCACAGAGGTTTTTAATCTCAATTCCTTTCACACTTCTGAAATGATCGGCCCCACCCTGAAAGCCTGAAAGAGCATCTAACAGATCTTTTTGACTCTTAAGATGTCCGGAAATATAGTAAGGGAGCGCGCAACCGGCATAGGCCAGGAGATTTCCTTTCTCGAATATTATTATTTCAGCATACGGATCAAGCCTCCTTGCCCGGGAAGCAGCCTTTGGTCCCGCAGTAACCCCGCCTATGACGACAATTTTTTTATTTTTTCTTTCTTCCTCCTCGATCGTTATACTGCGGTTTTTTACCTCAAGAAGCGGAACTGAAAATATCATTTGAGTTCCTTCATTTTCTTTGCTCCTAAGTTTAATACTCCCCCCGAACAATTCCAGCACCTGTTTAACTATAACCATACCAAAACCGGTTCCTGTTGCATCAAAACGGCGGGCATTCGGAGCTCTGTAAAATTCTTTGAAAATATTCTCCTGCTCTTTCTCCGGTATCCCGATACCTTTGTCTGCCACAGTGGCGGTAATGGTCCTTTCAGATTCATCAAATCCAACGATAAAGCTCACATCTCCGTCTCTGTTCGAATATTTGATCGCGTTCTCTATAAGATTATAAACAATATGCTTCATGCCCAGCCTGTGCCCTTTTATAACCAGCACCTTATTAGGAAGATTAACCTCAAAATTGATACCCTTCTCCTGAATCTTATCCCTCAGTTCTTCAATGGCCAGCATTGATGTTTCCACCAGATCAATTTTTTCAAATTCCACTTTTCCGGTCCGCAATTTTTCCAATTCAATAATATCCATAATTAGATTTTGCAGGGTATCGGCGCTTCTTTTTATGGATGCAATTATCCCAAGCTGTTTACTATTAAGTTTTCCCGCGTATTCTCCAATGAGGGTATTAATGCTGAAAATAATTGTGGAAAGCGGAGATTTCATCTGATGGGCGCTGACAATTAGATACTCATTTCTTTCTTTAACCAGATGTTCTATATCATTCCTGTATTGTCTAACCAGAGTCTCCAGTCTGCCAATATCAGAACCCGGTTTTTTCATATTATTTCTACTCCCCTAATTGATGATTCTATATATTTTTATAATAAATTCAATAATCGATAAAAGCTATAAATTTCTCACTTAAGTTTATTTAATTTTTTGAAGACAGAAGATTTGCAGG
>DAOVJS010000024.1 GCA_030673105.1 Spirochaetota bacterium | reverse complement strand
ATTTTTATATAATAACTTGTAATAACAAGATAATAGGATAATATGATTATATTATTGTAACTTGATTATTTATTTGCTGGGAGAGTACGAATGGAAAAAATACGGTTTTGTTTGATCGGCGCGGGAAGGGCCGGAATGGTGCACGCAAAGAATATTGTACACAGTGTTCAAAACGCGGAATTAAACGCCATTGTTGAGAATAATGAAAAATTATTGGAAGAACGGGGAGAGGAACTTCAAATTAAAAATTTGTTCAAAGACGTTGATTCCGCGCTTTCAAAGGACCTGTTTGACGCGGTAGTTATAGGAGCGCCCACATTTACACATCGTGATTTTACAGTAAAGTGCGCGCAGGCAAAAAAACATGTCTTTTGTGAAAAACCAATGGCAGTGACAGAATTGGAAGCTGATGAAATGATTAAAGCGGCTGAAGAAAATAATGTAAAACTGCAGATTGCGTTTATGAAAAGGTTTGATTCTCTTTTTCTCAATGCGAAAGAGATAATTGACAACGGCAGGCTTGGAGACCCGATAATCATAAAATCTCTCGCGAGGGGGCCCGGGCTTCCAGCTTCCTGGTATTATGATGTGAGCAGAAGCAACGGGCTTTTAGCTGAAATATGCAGCCATGAGTTTGATTCGGCCAGGTGGTTGAGCGGGAGTGATTTTATAAGGATATATGCTGAAGCCGTGAACAGAAAGACTCCTGATATTAAAAAACAATACCCGGACTTTTACGACAGCGTTGTCTGTACATTTAAAATGAAAAATGAAGTTATCGGAACGATCGATTCAACCTGCCCGGTTGATTATGGATTTGACATAAGGGGTGAAATCGTCCTGACAAAAGGATTGATTGTAATCGGCGAGGTGAAAGGTGAGGCTATTTTAACCTGTGATGTTAAAGGCGTTCTTGGCGGAAGCGCGTTTAGAAGCTGGCGGAAAAGATTCAGAGATGCTTATGTCGCGGAAATTAAAAGTTTTATAGACGCTGTTATGAATGATAAAACACCTCTGGTTACAGGCGCTGACGGCCTCGCCGCGGTTGAGGCTGTTGTCGCGGGGAATAATTCGATCAAAACATGCATGCCTGTAGAATTACAGCAGGGTAAAAAGGATACTTAAAATTGGCTGAGTATATCCTGAAAACTGAAGGTTTATGTAAAGATTTTATCGGTCTCCGTGCAATTGATAATTTGAATATAGCTGTCAATAAAGGAGATGTTCACGGGCTCATAGGTCCAAACGGTTCTGGCAAGTCAACCTTCTTTAATGTTGTGTCGGGCGTATTAAGTGCAACATCAGGAAAGGTTTACTTCGATTCTTTGGATATCACAGAGTTGAAACCGCATATTATCGCCAGGATGGGAATGTGCCGTACTTTTCAGGCTGGAAAATTAGCACCGAATCTATCTGTTCTTGAAAACGTGATGATCGGGGCACATTCCCATACAAAAAACGATATACTGGGAACCTTTTTACATGCCCCCTTTACTACTTCGCGGCAGGAAAAAAAGATAAAAAAGACAGCATTGGAATGTCTTGATCTGGTGGGTTTAGTAGACCGTGCTGACCGTTTTGCAGGGGACCTTGTCTGGGTGGAAAGGCAGCTCGTTCAGATAGCACGTGCTATGATAGCGGAGCCCAAACTGCTGTTAATGGATGAACCTACGGGCGGTATGGGTGCGGAAGAATCTGTAAAGGTTGATAAATTTATTAAGAAAATACGGGATGAATTAGGGACAACGATTATCGTTGTTGCCCATGACATGAATCTTGTAATTGGAATTTCAGATAAAATTACCTGTATCAATTTTGGAAAGAAGATTTGCGAGGGAACTCCGGAACAGATACAAAAAGATCCTGATGTATTAGAGGCTTACCTTGGTAAGGAATAACATTTTAAAAATCGAAAATCTCCATGTATCCTATGGGCCGGTAAGAGCTCTCAGAGGAATCAGCCTTGAAGTGTATGAAGGTGAGATAGTGGTGCTTATCGGGGCCAATGGAGCTGGAAAAACTAGTCTCGTTGAATCAATCCTCGGCATCACTCCTGCTGAAAGCGGCCGTATCATATTTATGGGAGAGGACATTACACAAAAAAAGACCGAACATATAGTTGCTTCCGGTATCTGTCTCATTCCTGAAGGCCGCGGTATCTTACCATTAATGAGTGTAATGGAGAACCTGCAGTTAGGTGCACACCACTATAAGGGAGATATCAGTGAAGATCTAAATATTATCTATAAAAGTTTTCCCGTGCTCAAAGAGAGAACAAAGCAGATGGCCGGTACTTTAAGTGGAGGAGAGCAGCAGATTCTCTCAATTGCGAGGGGTTTAATGTCAAGACCTAAATTGATGATGATGGATGAACCATCCCTTGGCCTGGCTCCTGTATTAGTAAAAGAACTGTTTGAGATAATTGTAAATCTGAATAAGGCAGGGTATACAATCCTTTTATCAGAGCAGAATGCTCGAAAAGCTTTACAATGTGGTCATCGCGGTTATGTTTTTGAAACCGGCAATATTGTACTTAGCGGTAAGTCAGGGGATCTGGAAAAGGACATAAGGGTTCAGCATGCTTACATCGGAAGTGCCCTGTAGATTTATTAAAAAGGAAAATCTATGGAAGTCTTTACCGCGCAGCTTATTAATGCTATAGCCCTGGGGAGTATCTATGCTCTATTGGTTATAGGATTTAATCTTTTACTGGTAGTTGGCGGAATATTCCCATTCGCATATTCCCATATTGTAGTGTTATCTATGTATATGTGCTGGATCGTATTAAGGATAACGGGCGATAATTTGATCCTTGGTATTCTTGCCGGTATACTTTCAGGCACAGCATTGAGCCTGATTACCGAACCAATCTTCAGGCCGCTCGCCAAACGTGGTGCTGTGCTTTCCTCCTTTATAGTGGCGATGGCAATAAGCATGATAATTACAGATATTATGTCTAAAAGAATACATGGGGGCGTTGTAATAAGTTTTCCTCTCACCTTACAGGGGAAAGAAGCTTTAATTACCTTTGGTATAGCTACCATAACAGCCGGCCATATAGCTACAATAGCGGGTAGTATTATCGCAGGTATTGGATTTTTTTACTTATTATACCGGACCAGGCAGGGCAGGGCTTTTAGAGCAATGGGGCAAAGCCCTTTTGCGGCAAGGCTTCTTGGTATACCGATTGTGAAAACGAGTATTTTTGCATATATGATTGCAGGTTTTCTTGGAGGAATATCATCGATATTGCTGGCAATGTCTCTGGGGTCAGCATCTGCTGTTCTTGGCGATAACCTGGCATTAAAAGTAATGGCTGTTGCATTATTTGCAGGGTTGGGAAATATAGGCGGCGGATTAGTCGCTGCCATGGTGCTTGGATTAGCTGAAGGTATGGCGCTGGCTTATCTTCCGGGCGAATGGTATCAGGCTATCTCTTTCGGGATGATAATGGTTATCATAATGATAAAACCTAAAGGTCTGTTTGGGGCAATGGCTTAAACTATTCTATGAGTTTTGAGGAGTTAATGATAGATGTCTTTTAGCCTGTATTATTTTTTAGAATTGACAGCGATATTTATTATTCTTGGATGGACACTCTACTGGGTTTACAGGATAGGACAGCTCAACAACGCGCCAATAGCTGTTATGGCCGTCAGTGCGTATCTCTGCGGATATGCTTTATTAAATTGGGGATGGCCTTTGATACTTGCGTTTGTGTTTGGCGCAGGGTGCGGGATATTATTTGCATTCATACCTGCGCTGGCACTTGGACGTGCCCCGGCCTTTGCAATGGTTATATGTACCATAGCCCTTATATTTATTATGCAGACAGTGTTTCGAAATCTACCATGGTTTGGAGGCTCTTTAGGAATGTTTGGTATTCCTAAAGTAAAAAAACTTTTATTAATAACATATTGTTTTGTGGGCTTTTTTGGAATCCTTATTTACAGGTTTGATCATTCGAGGCTGGGCAGGGCAGCGGAGATGATATTTGTCGATAGGGACATTGCGAGTACTTTAGGAATTAACATATACCTGTTTAGTGTCTGCCTGCAGGTAATGACCGGTACTATGGGAGCTGTAGCGGGAATGTTATATGTCTTTACAATTCGAACCATCGTTCCAACCTATTTCGGTTTTGCCTTTCTTCTCTCCATAACGACTTTCATATTTGTCGGCGGCTACACTACCATGTGGGGTGTTGTGGTTTTTACACCGTTATTGTGGGGGCTAACGGTGATTCTTCCTGAATCTATTACAGCTTTAAGGAATATTATCTTCGGCATTTTACTGATGGTGACACTTCTTCTGCGTTCTGAAGGGGTGATTGATAAAAGGTTTCTGAGAAAGATAAATATTGGCAGTAAGCTGGTATTTATGAAGATATTTAGCCTTTTTCAGAAGATAAAAGATGTAAGGGGGTGATATATGGTAAGATTTTAAAAAGCAGGTATTAAGACCATGATTTAATAAGGACAGGAAAGAAGTCAGTATCAAAAAATTCAAAAAGTTTAAAAGGGGAAAAAAATGAAGGCTTTTAAAATTTTATGCGTTATTCTTACTATCCTGTTTTTCGGGGCATTCCTATGTTTTGCAGGTAGCGGGAAGGAAGAAGAAAAAGCGTCTGCTCCTGCTGTTGAAAAAGAGGAAGCGCCTGCTCCAGCTGAGGATGATGTTTATGTGGATGAGTGGGTGATTCCGGGAATAAACATTATAACAGGAGTAGCCGCGTATCATGGAATGTTAAATGAATTTGGAGTCGACCTTGCTCTGGAGGAGATCAATAGTGCAGGCGGCATTAGAGGAAAAACTGTCAGGGTGAGATGGTATGACGAAGCAATACAGGATGCTGCAAGAGCGATAGCAGCTATGAGCAGTGCTCTTGATATGGAACCGCTTGTCATAATGGGCCCCTGCGGTGATTATACCAAAGCTGCCATGCCGATGGCTGTTGAAGAAGGCGTATATTGCCTGTCCACTTTGACCGGAACGGATGTATGTAAAGAGTTCCAGCCGTGGACATTGTGTTTCACCAGTGAATTTGAGCCTCAAACACTGGTGGCTACCGATAAGTGGGTTGAATTGAACCCCGGTATGAAAAAAATTGTGCACTTTATCAACACCCAGAGCTCCGTGTGGCCGGCAATTGCAAAAGCAGAGGACAAAGGTTTGCATAAACTTGGAATCGAGACAGTTAGTATAGATGTACCGAACGATGCAGTTAATTTTGGTCCCTTTGCCGTGAAAGCCCTGGCTGAAAAACCCGATGGTTTTGTATTTACCAATCATCCGAATGGAATGGCCAAGATAATAATAGAACTAAATAAGCGCGGGTGGAAGGACAACAACCGTATGCTACTTTCGCAGGCGGCCTTGGACCCCACACTCTGGTCAGTTGGAGAAGGGTATTTAGAAGGGGTTTACGCATGGACGTGGTACAATCCAGTATCAGATAACCCGAGCTGGCAGAAATTAAGTAAAAGACACGAAGAGACATTTGGTGTACCTGCGTCATTTATGATGGTATGGAAAGGTTACGATGAGCTGTACCTCATTAAAAGGGCTTTTGAAGATCTCAAGATCACCGGAGATCCTGCAAAGCTGACTGAAGAAAGGATTGCGATCAGAGATTACCTGAATAATTGCAGAGATTTTGATGGTATATTCGGTAAAGTAGATTTTATTGATGGGATAAGACAGAATCCAACTTTCCTGTTTAAAATCGAAGATAACTATATAGCGAATACAACAATTTTAGAAACAGTATATTAACAACAAAATATTACCATCTGATAAAGGCAGGTATGGGATTGTAGTTATAGTGGTAATTACGATCCCATACCATCTATAAAATCAGAAAGAAAATTAAATAATATAATAGAAAGAATTGTTGTACAGACGGGGGTTTTTATGGGACAGAATGATGTGAAGGGTAGGGCATTAACTGTACTCGGACCTGTTGATACAGAATCTTTAGGTATTACGTTATCACATGAACATATATTAACAGATGTAACAGCTCTTTTTACTGTACCGGAAGAAGCAACAGGCAGAAGGATGGCATATGAGCATGTTTCAATAGAAAATCTCTACTGGATTCACACACATCTTATGGGCAATAAAGACGACCTGCTGATGAACAATGAAGAACTTGCTATAGATGAGGTCATGAGGTTTAAAAGAGCCGGTGGTGATACTATTATAGAAATGAGCTGTGTTGGGCTGGGAAGGGATCCATTGGGTCTAAGGAGAATATCAAGGGCGACAGGATTAAACATAATCATGGGCGCCGGGTACTATATCGGTTGTTCACATCCGGAAGAGCTGAAAGAAAAGAGTGAAGATGAAATAGCAGATGAAATTGTGAAAGATATAATGTTAGGAGTCGGGGATACTGGTGTACGTGCCGGAATTATCGGTGAGATTGGATGCTCAATGCCCCTGGAAGAAGGGGAAAGAAAGGTGCTTCGGGCAAGTGCGGCTGCGCAGAGAAGGACCGGTGCGGCAATAAATGTACACCCGAGCCGTAGTGATGAGTTATTGCTGGAGATAAAAGAAATACTGGAAAAATCCGGCGCAGATCTTGGCAGGGTCATCATCAGTCATGCGGGCCATTTCGGATACAGTGAAGAAACTATCAGGGAATTGGCAGACTCGGGCTGCTACATTGAGTTTGATACCTTCGGTCATCCGGCACTCCCTATTGAATGTTTTTCACATGAAGAGAGACTGCTGGAAATGCCGAGCGATGTACAGCGCATCTACCATATTATCGAACTTATCAAAGAGGGCTATCTGGAGCAGATCCTCCTTTCGCAGGACTGCTGCTTCAAACATAAGTATGTAAAGTACGGCGGTTTCGGATACGCCCATATAAACGAGCATATAACCCCATGGATGAAACAGAGGGGCGTTACAGATGAACAAATTCATACCATGGTTGTTGATAATCCAAAAAATGTATTAAGATTCGCAGCAGCCGGGGATCAGTCATAAAATGTATTAAGCTTAACCATAACCGTGGATCCGGCACAAAATGTATTGAAATATGAATTGTAGTCCAGCAGGAGGATTGTCTCATGTTTAGAGAATATAACGATAAAGACGGAAAAGTAATGACCAGGGAAGAAGTCCAGCAGCTCCCGCCGGAAAAGCTTTCTGAAAGATCAGGCCTTCCGTTGAAAATAATTCCGGATTATGAAAGCCTTTATGATGCTGTTGCTGAAATGATGATTGAAGTTATTCTTTCGAAAAAAGGGGAAAAAGTCACCATGATTCTTCCAGTGGGTCCGACACAGCAGTATCCCGTATTTGCCCGGAAGGTAAAAGAGAAAAGTGTGGACTGTAAAAATCTATGGACTTTCAATATGGATGAATTTCTTGACAGAAACGGCAGGACCATACCGGAAGACCATCCAATGTCATTTAAGGGGGATATGATGAGCAATTTTTTTTCACTCATCCCCCCGGAGCTAAGAATGCCCGCGTCGCAGATGTATTTCCCGCGGTACGATAATTTTGACAAAATAAATGACGCTTTTGATAAACATGCCCCTGATGGGGTGGACCTGTGTCTGGCGGCCGTTGGCCCTGAAGGGCATATAGCATTTAACGAGGACCCTAATTTCGGGCATGTCGAGGTAACAGAAGAGGAATATCTTGAAGACCGGACACGTCTCGTGCTCGTAAAAACTTCAACGGTGGATATGGATGCCCTTGTCGCGGGATGCGGAGACAGACAGGCAATTCCTCCCTTTGCCGTTACGATTGGGCCTCATGATATATTAAAGGCAAAAAGGACTGAGGTTGTATTTTTTGCCGGCCGGTGGCACCGTACATCTTTGAGGGAAACCCTGTTCAGAAAACCTACCATGAGATTCCCGGGATCTCTCTTAAAATTAAGGAAGACAAAAGACGGCCCTCTCACCAAACAGGATATTACCATATGGACCACACCGGTTGAAGCAGGACCCGTTTTTTCAAAGACAATGTCTTAGACTTTGAATTATGAAAAGGAAAAATTATAATGAAAGCGGCTGTGTATTACGGTATAAAAGATATTAGAGTTGAAGATAGACCTGTTCCGGAGATAGGAAAAGAGGACATTCTTCTAAAAGTCGGGGCCTGCGCTGTCTGCGGTACGGATTTGAAGGTATTTATGCACGGATACAAAAATTTAAATCCACCTCAAATTATAGGCCATGAAATATCCGGGAGTATTGCGGATAAGGGGAAAGAAGTCCGGGGGTATGAGATTGGTGAAAGATTTTCAGTTGTTCCAATCGTTTCCTGCGGGGAGTGCCTGTACTGCCGTAAGGGGTGGACCCACCTCTGTATGACTTTTCAGAAGCAAACTGAAGCATTCGGTTTTTATCATCCCGGAGGTTTCGCGGAGTATATGGTAATTCCCGGCAAGGCCATTAAAAAAGGTAACCTTATAAAGGTGCCGGAAAATGTGAGTGATGAAGAAGCTGCGATAGCCGAGCCTATGGCGTGTGCTTTGAACGGACAGATGCTGGCCGGAGTCGGCATCGGGGATGAAGTCCTCATAATCGGCACAGGGCCTATAGGATGCATGCATATCAGCCTCGCTAAAACCCTGGGCGCCACAAGGATTTTTATCTCGGAAATAAAAGAGAAAAGGTTGAATATGGCACGACAGTTCGGCGCGGATTATTATATAAACCCTGAGAAAGAAGATTTAAAAAAGATACTGATGGATGCAACGGATGGAATCGGGCCGTCAGTAATTATTATCGCCGCGCCTTCAAGAGAGGCCCAGGAAATGTCCCTTGAAATTGCCGCGAATCGCGCGCATATAGATTTTTTTGGGGGGCTTCCGAAGGGTGATAGTTTCGCGCGCCTGGACAGTAATTTAATTCACTACAAAGAGCTTTATATACATGGGTCCTCCGGGAGCACTGCCGCACAGATTAAAATGTGTCTTGATTTAATGAGCGGAAAGCGGGTAGAGGGGAAAAAGCTGATAAGTAAAATAATCGCGCTTGAAGAATTACCCGGCATAATGACAGAGGTGCAGAAGGGCGGCTTTCTAAAAATTGTTGTTAAGCCCTGATTGTTAAACCGCAGTATAAACTTAAAAGCTTATTTATAATAAAGAAATATAAAATACTACGAAGGAATAATATGTATGTATTTTATTGGTGTTGACCTGGGTACCAGCGGATTAAAAGCCGGCATTATTGATGAATACGGAAACATTATTTCAAGTTCCTACTGGGAAACCACAATTACATCCGCTCAACCGGGCCAGATGGAACAAAATATTGATATTTTTTTAAATAATACACTACAGATAATTGGAGAGATTGTTGAAAAGGCGAAGATTATCCCCTCGGAAATTGGCGGCGTTGTAATTGACGGTCAGATGGGGAGTGTAATTGGTATTGATAGGGAATTTAACTCTGTAACCGGGCTTGATATGAATCTTGATTTGAGCTCGGAGAAGTACAATGTTTACATACATCAGAATTTTGGAGATTTACTTGCCGGTGTAACCTGCGGGTCACCATTAAACGGCCAGAAGATCATGTGGTGGAAGGAGGTACATCCGGATTTTTATAAGCATATTTATAAATTTATTACGTTGAATGGGTATATTGCAGGAAAACTTGCCGGACTTAAAGCTGATGAAGCTTTTATAGATCATACTTTACTGGCATTTTCCGGTATTGATGATGCAAGAGAATTAGATTGGTCAGAAGAAATTTGTGATCGTTTGAATATAGATATGGATAAACTGCCTGAAGTAGTTTCTCCATGGAAAATCGTTGGAGGAATTGATAAAAAATCGGCCGTTAAGTGCGGATTGAAAGAAGGAACTCCTGTATTTGCCGGTGCCGGTGATCAGGCTGTGGGATTTTTAGGCACCGGTTTAATTCAGCCTGGATCTCTTATCGATGTTTCCGGGAGCTCAACTATTCTGTCTTTATGTGTTGATAGGTTTGTGCCTGATATTGAAAATCACGCAGTGATGTATATTCCGTCTGTAAAAAAAGGTCTCTATTACGCGTTGTCCTATATTAACGGAGGGGGTATAGCACTTAAGTGGTTTATGGATGAATTCTGTGAAGGAAATAAAAATAACATGCAATTGAAAATGAAAGATGAATACGATGAAATCACCAAAAAGGCTGCCCGGGTACCACCCGGTTCCGGCGGCCTTCTCTTTATTCCCTACTTTGGCGGAAGACAGTGTCCCTATGATTCAAGCATCAGGGGCGGATGGATTGGCTTGAATTGGGGGCACAGAAAAGAGTATCTATACAGGGCAATATTAGAATCGATTGCCTTCGATTTTAGACTTGGTTATAAACATATCAAAAATATTTTTACTGAAATAGATATTCATGACATTCTGGTTACAGGCGGGGGATCAAAAAGTGAAATCTGGAATCAAATAAAAGCGGATGTAATGGGAATGCGGTATATCAGGCTTGGAAGTTATGAATATAATTTAAGAGGATGCGGAATAATTGCGGCTTTCGGGTCAGGATTATACGATACTATTGATTCTGCAGTGTCAAAAATGGAAAACAATATGTACGAAAAGATCTTTGTTACGGATACGGCGACCCCCGAGATCTACACTCAGTATTTCAATGTTTTTGAGAACGCATTTCAAAAAAATCTGATTGACACATTTCATTCACTTTCGGAGGTATAAAACCATGAAAAAATTAAGCGGAAAAACTGCAATTGTAACAGGCTCAAGCTATGGAATCGGCAGAGGAATAGCTTTACGGCTTGGAAAGGAAGGCGCAAACATTGTTGTTAATTATTCAAAATCAGAAGACAGGGCAAAAGAAGTTGTAACTGAAATTGAAAAAGGAGATTCAAAGGCAATAGCAGTAAAGGCCGATGTCTCAAAATCAAATGATGTTAAGGGGATGATAGATAAGTGCATTGAAATATTTGGGAGTATAGACATCCTTGTTAATAATGCGGGCACTAACGGGAAGATAGCTCCTATCACTGAAATAACGGAGGAAGATTGGGACCATATTATTGATATAAATCTAAAAGGGCATTTCCTTTGTATAATGCACGCGCTGCCGCATATGTCGAAGAATAAAAGTGGAAGAATAATCAACATGGGTTCGATTGATTCATTCGTCGGGGACCCGAACTTTTCAACTTATGTAGCGTCAAAAGGCGGCATAACGGCATTTACAAGGTCCCTGGCAATAGAATTAGGTCCGAAACATATAACCGTTAATGCGATATGTCCCGGATTTGTTGACACTCCAAGTGCCGATATCATCGAAAAGCTGTATCCCGGCGTCAAGAAGGAAGTGGCACAAAAAATTCCCACGGGCAGACTGCTCACTCCGGAAGATGTGGCTGCTGTCGCTTCCTTCCTCGTATCCGATGAGGCGGAGATGGTGAACGGTTCATGTATAATTGTTGACGGCGGGATGATTAATAATATAAATTAAGATTTCATATAAAAATTAAATATCACGAAGGGAGATTAAGTGAAAATGGCAGGTAATATTGACAGGTTGAGCGTGTGCATTGAGACGATTTTTTCTTATCAGGTTCCATATGAGGAGCAGATCAGGACCTGTGCTGAACTCGGGTTTAAATCCTATGAATTCTGGTATCATGACCTGCAGAGAGATGGTAAGGGCGGCTGGATAGAAAAAGAGAAGGCAAAGGATCTGGATGTTATATACAGGTTAAATCAGGAGTTAGGGTTAAAACTTGTTACTTTCACACTCAATTCTCCTCACTGTGATCATGGCGGTAATCTTATTGATGACAAGGGTGTGGATATGATGATGAGAGAGCTGGACCACCTCTTACCTATCGCGCAAAAACTTGGTGTGCTTCAGCTTATAACTTATGTAGGCGATGAAGTTCCCGGCATTAAAAGATCTGAATTACTTAAAAAAGTTGCAAAATCTCTACGGAAAATGGATCGGGTACTGGATAACTCGGGTGTTGTACTAACCATAGAACCTCTCAGCCACCCGAAGTATAAAGGATGTCTTCTGCCGACAATTAAGGACGCCGGTGATCTGTGCCGTGAAGTGGGAGGTAAAAACATAAAAATTCTTTATGATATTTTTCACGTCCAGATCATGACAGGAAACCTGTTAGCTTCCCTTCAGGAGTACATCGAATATATCGGGCACATACATGTTTCCGGAGTTCCCGGGCAGCATGAACCTGTTGAAGGTGAAATTAATCTGCCGCTAGTTCTTAAAAAGCTAAGTGAAATGGGGTACAAAGGCTACTTTGGCCTGGAGTACTATCCGCTTAAAGAGGTGGTGCCATCACTTAAGGAGACAATCGAATATCTGAAAGATGTGGGAAGTTTCTGAACGATTAAAAAGTCAACCCGGGTGCCTGACTCCAATCATTCCTCCCGATGGATTGATTGGATATTTTCCATTTTTCAGTGACGTTCAGATTCTCATATACAGACGATTCTTGAAATATAGTCGCGATTCCTCTCTCACCCATAATCATCATACCTTTTAATATTCATGCAGTACGTATATATGGAGTATCTTTGAAGAGATACGGATTCGAAGAAGATTGAACTCTATCGTTTTTATAGATATCTTATTCTTAAAAATTTATTAAACTAGGAGTAATTTTTGCCAAATGTCAATAAAAGAAGGCTCTGTGGTGAATTCAGGCTGTCCGACATAGGGAAAGAAGTAAATGTCATGGGATGGGTGGATTCCCTGAGAGACCACGGAGATATACTTTTTATTCACCTGCGTGACAGGTCAGGCATAGTACAGGTGGTATTTAACCCTGCGAAGTCTTCAGCGGATGTGATCGATCTCGCCGGAAAGCTGAAAACCGAGTTCTGCATCGGTGTCGCGGGGCACGTGATAGAGAGGGAGAATGATACTAAGAATCCCGTTCTCCTGACAGGCGACATAGAGATAGTAGCGGATGAGCTGGAAATATACGGAAAATCTCCTGCTCTCCCTTTCGCTGTCTCCGAAAAGGCAGCCGAACAGGGTGAGGGCGTAATAGTAACAGAGCCTGTATCAGAAGAAATCAGAATGCAGTACCGCTACCTCGACCTCAGAAGGCCCTCAATTCATGACAACATGGTCAAGAGGCACCGGGTATGTAAAAACATAAGGGATTTTCTGGATATGTGCGGCTTTGTCGAGATCGGAACCCCCGTGCTCACCAAAAGCACCCCTGAGGGCGCACGCGACTATCTCGTGCCGAGCCGTATTCACAAGAACAAGTTCTATGCCTTGCCGCAATCTCCGCAGCTCTTCAAGCAGCTTCTCATGATAAGCGGTTTCGAGCGTTATTTTCAAATAGTAAGATGTTTCAGGGACGAGGACCTGAGGCCGAACAGACAGCCCGAATTCACCCAGCTCGACATAGAAGCTTCTTTCATAGACGAAGAGTTTATATATGAACTGATTGAAAGCCTCGTTGTAAAGATGTTTGAAACAGGAGGTATCGACCTGCCCCGCCCGTTCGGGCGGATGCCTTACAGTGAGGCCATGGATAGTGTCGGTTCAGACAGGCCCGACCTCAGGTTCGGAATGTACTTTAAGGATGTCACAGATATATTCGCGGATACGGGATATGAAATATTCAAACAGATACTGAACAGGGGGGGTGTGATAAAGGGCATTAAAGTGGAGGACTCGTCCGGCATGCTGAGCAAGAACGTACTGCAGAACGAATATGCGAAACAGATCGTGCCTTCCTTCGGAGCAAAAGGGATGACCTGGATGAGAGTTGTCGGGGACACTCTTCAATCCAATATCATCCAGTTCTTCTCCGAAGAGGAGCAGGCCGCTGCGCTCAAGCGGTTTTCTGCGAAGGACGGAGATGTAATTCTGTTGATAGCTGACATGTCGCACAAAACCGTTGCGTCAGCGCTCGGGCAGCTCAGGCTCCATATCGCGGAAAGGCTGGGACTGATACCGGACGGAATCTTTTCGCCGGTGTGGGTAACCGGGTTCCCGCTCTTCGAAGAGACGGATGAGGGCATATCTTCCACCCATCATCCTTTTACGGCACCGGAAAGAAAGGATTTCAACCCTCAGGACAGAGAGGAACTGCTGTCGCTTCGTTCGAGAGCTTACGATCTCGTCATCAACGGGGAAGAGCTGGGAGGAGGCAGCATACGTATAAACGACAGTGAACTCCAGCACCGGATATTTGAGACGCTCGGCCTTTCAGAGGCTGACGTGGAGGAGAAATTCGGGTTTTTTGTAAAGGCGCTGCAGTACGGTGCTCCCCCGCACGGAGGCATAGCACTGGGACTAGACCGGGTGGTTTCGATGATACTGGGCACCTCTTCGATAAGAGAAGTGATCGCGTTCCCCAAAAACCGCAACGCATACTGCCCGCTGACGGACGCGCCGTCGCAGATCGCCGATAAACAGCTCGATGAGCTGGGATTACTGGATTTTTCCAGGCCCAGGAACATCCCCGGAATGCACGAGGAAAAGGAACTGATGGATTCCCTGTCGTGGCTGTCGCGTATCGGCATAAAGGATGAAGAGAATAATCTGATCGAGTCGGCACTTGACGATGCCATACGGCTTGGTTCTGTCATGAAAAAGCATGCCGGAGATGAAGAGCCCGCCTTTTCCACAGTCAAAATCGAAAACAGATACAGGAACGGTGATACCGCAAGAGTGTGCGATCTCGCAAAGAGCGGGGACCTGCTCAAGAACGCGCCTTCTATCAAGGGGGGCTTCTTCAAAGTCGCAAATATTATTGAGTGAAATCAGGAGAGAATAGTTGGAAAAAGATTTTGTTTACATGAATCCCGATAGACGTTCACGGGAAGAAAACGGCGTATTCTCGGGACCTGTCGCGAGGCTCCAGCCCAATATGTCGGTGGAGGGGTGGCCGTGCGATGCTGGCTCGGCGGCCCTCGAAAACTATGTCGCTCTCGAAGACGCCACCGTGACAGAACGGCTCAAAGAAGGGGATTTTTTCATCAAAGGTTTCACCCGAATGGGTGAACTCGGATTCGGACTCCGCGGAGATACCGCGGCCGGAGCAGTATGCGGCGGCAAAGCTGATATAGCTTTCTTGACGGATACGTTGGGGGAAAGCAGGGTTGCCGCTTCCTTAAAAGGGCTTTTCGGTTACAAACCGAGTTACGGCGTTGTTTCGCGTTACGGCCTCATAGGGCTTGTTCCTTCGATGGAATGTTACGGTATTGTTTCGGGCTCCCTGGAAAATATTTCAAAAACAGTAATGATAATTTCGGGATTCGACAGCCGGGACCCTTCAACGGATGAAAGCCCGCCTGATTTTAACATCACCCTGGACATGAAAAACCCGACTATCGGGTTTCTGAGCCAATGCATGGCCCTTCTCGATGAAAAAGAAAAAGAGGCGTTCAGGGCTTCACTCGATATTGCCCGGGAAGCCGGTATCGGGGTAGTGGAGCTCGGATTCGATGATTTCAGCCTGATGGCTGACGTTCACAACGTTATTGGCTCTGTAGAAGCATCATCGAGCGGGGGCAAATATGACAGCGTGCGGTACGGCCACAGGGCAAAGTCAGATAACAACTGGAATGATATGTATATTAAATCTCGATCGGCGTCGTTCGGAAGTATCGTGAAAGCCTATATGCTTCAGGGTGGTTATTTCCAGTATAAAGCATACAGCGATTTTTTGAGCGCATGCAGGATAAGGGCAAGAATACTACAAAAAACAAACCGGCTCTTTGAGAAGGCGGACCTTATAGTGATGCCGACAAGTCGCAGGAATCTATCGATCGACATCCAGTACTCCATCAGCGATATTTACAAAACGTTTACCTTCAGCCTTTATGCTAACATTACAGGGGGACCTGCTGTTTCGGTGCCCGGGCTGGCCATTACAGAAGATACCGATATCGGTTTTCAGATATTGGGTCCAATAAGGGAGGACAGACGTGTTCTGTCTTTAGCGTCGATACTAACAGCCGCGATAAATAGAAAGGGTGCGAAATGAATTTTGAAGCAGTAATAGGTCTGGAAATCCACATGCAGCTTAACAGTCCCACAAAGATGTTCTGTGATTGTCCCAATATGCCGGCGGACCCTCCGAACCTGAACACATGCCCGACATGTTTATGGCTTCCCGGCGCAATACCGGTGTTCAGCCGGAATGTATTGGAAAAAGCCGTTCTACTGTGCCTTTCCTTAAATTGCGAGATTCAGCATGAGAGCGTGTTCGATCAAAAAGTCTATTACTACCCTGACCTGCCCAAGGGGTTTCAGCTCTCGCAGTTTCATAAGCCCCTGTCTAAGAACGGGTGGCTCGATATTGTTACAGAAGAGGCAGAAACCAGGAGGCTGCGCATCCAAAAGATACATATGGAAGAGGATGTAGCAAGGCTGGTTCATGAAACCGAGAACCATAAGCAGATCAGCCTTGTTGATTTCAACCGCGCCGGGGCTCCGCTTGTCGAAATCGTTACCGAACCCGACATGCGCAGTTCTTACGACGCAATGGAGTTCTTAAAGGCCCTGCGGAGGCAGATACGTTATTCCGGAAGCTCTGAATGCAGCATGGAACATGGGACGATGAGGGTGGATGCCAATATATCGATAAGACCGGAAGGCAGCGGGGAGTTTAACACAAAAGTCGAAGTCAAGAATATGAACTCCATCCGAAATGTCGGCGATGCGATAGATTACGAGATAGCTCGTCAGAAGGACAGCAAGGAAAAAGGCGGTGAAATCGTTCTTCATACAAGGCTCTGGGACCCGGATAATAAAATAACCTCCCCGATGCGGGGTAAGTTTTCAGGGCCCTGTATCCCTGATCCGGCGGTAAGCACGATTGTTATCACAGAGGACTATGTGAACGAAATGAAAGATAGATTGCCGGAGATGCCGGACAGGAAGATAAGCCGTTTTATTGAACAGTACGGCCTTACAGAACAGGAAGCCTCTCTTATAAGCTCCGAACTGGATCTATCCTTATATTTCGAGGATACTGTTAAAAAAGGGGCATCCCCGCGTACAGTGATCCATTGGCTGACATCAACGATGATGAGCTGCATCAGAAAAAGGGGCCTTTCGTTGAGCGATTCCCCGGTATCTGCTGAGGATTTTGCACACCTGCTCGGCATGCTTGAAAGAAACGAAATTACAGCCAAAGCTACAAAGAAAGTGCTTTCCAGGATGTTCGACACGGACAAAACACCCGAAGCGATTGTGAAAGAGCTGGATTTGAAGCAGGTTTCTGATATAAATGAATTAGACGCCCTGGTAGAAAAATTACTATCCGGAAATCATGATGCCGTCGAGTCGTTAAAGAAGGGTAATGAAAAGATAATGGATTTTCTGGTAGGACAAGCCATGCGTGAATCCAAGGGCAGGGCCAACCCCCGTGTTATTGCGGAAATAATAGCCGGAAAAATTAAATAGGAGAGCTGTTTTCGGTTTTCAAAAAACATCAGGAATATGAAAGTTTTCTACCGGATAAGGCAAAGCATTATATGTTACCCAGATTCTGCATTAGAAGTTGCGGGAAACGGTGTCCGCCGCAAATCGAGCTCTACTCATCTCACAGACTAACGAGACTCAAAGGGTTTTTGAACTTTAAACTTTGGGATATCAACTTAATATGAGAGTCTTTAAATTAAAAATCAAAAATCTTCCTCTTAGAGCAAACTTCTCCCTCTCAAAATAAAGAATTATAGACGAGTTTTAACTCGCTTCAAGTAGAGCATCTACCTCCTGCAATGGTGAATGCTTCGTAAAATGAATCGTTTGTCTTCCCCCGGAGCGGGTAATGACAGCAGCTTGATAAATATACCGCTCCCTGAGTCGTATTATGGTTTTGTCTATTTCACCTACCCCCAACAGCGCATGCTGATATAACTTTGTGAGATTGTATGTCAACATCGTAATCAAAAATATTACTTCATTCGCTATAAACGAATCCGTCAACATTTTCCCCCACCCGTACCCATACTTGAAATCCTTGATATAATTCTCCGCACCCCCACGCTGATTATAAAACTCCACCACCTTCTCAGGTTCCCAGTCAAAGTCTGTTACATAACAACTGTACAT
>DAOVJS010000199.1 GCA_030673105.1 Spirochaetota bacterium | reverse complement strand
CGATCAACTCCACCACTGGCATCAAAGGCTGACCCTTTTTACTGGGTAATCTATGATTCACTCGCTTTAGATGATGAGAGCTTCGGTATCATCGAAACGTCGCTCAGCCAGAGGTTCAATTTCCAACTATTGATAGAACAGCCCCTCTAGTCAATCAAGAGCGTATGGCGATGGTCGAGATAGAATTGCGCTCGGGATGGAAATGCGGCGGTCGGGGTGGTGCTGGCCATGATTCTCTATAAGTTGTTGACATCGTTTTTCCTGTAGCGTCCTGTTACGCTATCGGGAGGTGTGTCTATGAGATTCTCATTTTTTCTCTTTTCTAGCAGTCACCCTTTTCAGGTTTTCAAAAAGGATAACTTCACCGAATATTTCCCCGGGCCTGATGATTTTAATGACAACTTCTTTTCCGTTTGCGCTGTTTTTAAAAAGTTGTATATTTCCGGTAACCAGGAGGTAGATCGAATGTCCTTTCTGCCCGTCTAAAAATAATACTTCTTTTTTCTGAACTTTTTTCGGGAATGATATTTTTGATAAAGCATCAAGACTCGATTTTGAAATGCCTTTAAAAAAATCAGAGTTATAAAGCAGATTTTTTATATCCATATAAGTTCAACCTGTCGCCAATATATAGGCAAGTAAACTTATCAATCATGATTAGATTTAATTATCGCCTATGGTATTCACATAATTATTTCTTAGTTTACAATAACAAATTCTGGTACAAAATACCAGATTATTAATGGATAAAACCATATATGTTTTGAAATTTTAATCAAGGTGTTTTTAGCATTTCAATCTTTTCCATTTTTATTAAGGAACTATTGACCCCTTAATGCTGGAAAGGTAATGTATTATCGTAAAAAACAGTGCAGACTTTTTATTACACGTCGAAACCCGCCTGCTCTGCAGTTGGTAGTTTACTATTATCGTTAAGAAACAGGAAAACAGTATTTGACAAGAAAAGCCCTATGGCATATTATAGCAGGAAGGGGTAAAATTAGAAAATGTTTGATTTACAGAACAATGGACAAAAAAAGAGGAGATCCGGAACGGCTATTGATATAATAATCAGGGCGGTCGTTACCGGGATTTTTATATTAAGCCTGTTTCTCAATGTGGTATTTATAGTAATTATTATTGTTATGAGTTCGGCTATCGGAGCGGCTAAGTCGAAAGATGTTGAAAAACCGGGGTATAAAAAGGTCTACATTGACAGTGATTATGGAGCATCCAGATGGGGAGATAATGAGCTGGCGGTTATCGGGATAAATGGAATCATTACAGATTATGACACAAACACCGGCCTTTTTGAATATTCTGAAAATCCGGTAAGTGCGGTAAAAAACCGGCTGGATATTATCAAAAAAGATAAAAATATCAAAGGTGTTTTATTTGTTATTGACAGCCCCGGAGGCGGTATAACAGCGAGTGATATTCTATATCGGGAAATCCTTAAGTTCAAGGAAGAAACCGGCCTTCCGATATTAACGCTTATGAAACAGGTTGCCGCCTCGGGCGCTTATTATGTGGCATCAGCGACTGATTATATTCTTGCTTATCCAACAACAATTACCGGAAATATAGGCGTGATCATGTATTATTTTAATTTTAACGGGTTGATGGATAAATACGGGGTTAAATATGTCGCGATAAAATCAAGTGATCATAAGGATATATTGTCACCTTTTAAAGGGATTGATGAAAAAGAGCTTATGTGGATGCAGAGCATTGTTGACCAGATGCTTGAAAAGTTCATCGAGGTGATCGGAGAGGGCAGGAAAAACCTCACCATAAGTGAAGTTAGAAAACTGGCTGACGGGAGAGTGTATATTGCAAAAGATGCGCTGGCAAATGGATTGATAGATGAGATCGGATATTTTGAAGACGCTGTTCGCGTGCTTTCTGAGAAAGCCGGGATAGAAAGACCGGGTCTCATTGAATACGAGAGGGAGAGGAATTTACGGGATGTTTTAAGCTGGGCTGTATTAAATGCGAAGCCGGGATCATTCATGGATATACTAGACCGTGATCAGAATGTTAAACCCTATGGCATGTACTTCCTGTGGGATAGCGCGGCTTTATTCACTAATTGAAATCCTATTTAATCCTGATTATTACTAAATATGAGATAGAGCTATGTTTCCTGATGTAATTAACGGCTTGCAAACTGGTAAGACATCAAGATAAATTTAAATATTCGGAGAAAGATTATGAAAAGGTTAAAATATGCAATATTAGTTTTTTTTGTGTTATGTGCGGGATATAACCTTTCAGCTGATCAAATCCCGGGTTCACAGTATTATTATCTTGGAAACGGAATTACCTTCTTTCCACTCGGTTCAAGCGGTGTTTCCCACTTTATGAGTATGGATTCCAACCTCTATAACCCGGCAAGTTTCGCAGGAACCAAAAGGATCACTTCCGGTTTATCCATTGGCGGTTTAGGTACCGGCGGTGATGATTTTCTGTTCAATGTCCGCGGGAGTTTTCCGACTAATTACGGGGTCATGACGTTCAATGTACTGGGGCTGAGGTCTCCGGGCGCCGATACTGCCGGCAATATCTATGGCTTAAAGGGAACATTTTCCAAAGAGATCAGTGATCAGTGGCTCTTCGGCACAGGTATTAATTTAGGTTATGCGAAAGGACCTGAAACGGACTTTTATGCCTCCCTTGACATTGGTACCATATACAGGAAGTCTGTGGATGGGACAGGTATCGGTATCTTTGATTATTCAATAGGCGGGGCCCTGAAAAACATGGGAAAAAATATATCATACTCCGGCTGGGACAGCTTCCCGCCGCTGGAGATCGATTTAGGCGGTAACGTGGAGTTTATAAGGGCGGGGATTTACAGATCCAGAATAGGGGGCCATTTTGCCCTTCCTTTTAATCCCTTTGGCACCTTCGTTGGATTCGGGCTGGAAAATATCTTTTTCGACATGGTGAATGTAAAGTTCGGGCTCAATTTCGGCGTCGAAGATATAGACCCCTATTCTTTCGGGCTCGACCTTAATTTTGAGCTCGAAGATACAGATATACAGGTCTCATACTCTTTCCTCCCGGTGAGTTTCAATGGAGAAAAGCAGTATACCCATAACGCGGGGATCAGCGTTGGATTCGGCGCTTATGATAGAAAACCTCCCAAAGTCGCTGTTGAGACGGAGAGTTTGTATTTTTCACCAAATCATGACGGTGTGAATGATATAGCCGTTTATAACCTCGACATAAAAGACAACACAATGGTATTCGGGTGGAAACTTGACATAAACGATGAGAGCGGGAGACCGGTAAAGTCGTTTGTGGCTGAAGATGTCAGAAAAATCCGCTTTATGACCCTCCAGAAATATGTGAAGCGGATATTTGCCAAAAAGGAAGAAGTTAAAATACCGAAGGCTATTGAATGGGACGGAGAGGATTTTAGGGGTAATGTAGTTGAAGATGGAACCTATTATTACACGCTTCACGCGTGGGATGAAAATGAAAACCAGACGATAACCGTGAAAAAGAAAATAATCGTTGATAATCTTGTGCCTATGATTGAAGCAAAATCTGAAATGCTTCTCTTTTCCCCGAATGCGGATGGGGTGAAGGATACGTTAACGTTCGATATAAAAAGTGCGAACATTGAAGCTGATGACCGGGTTGTTTTACAGATTTCGGACCGGGACAGTAATGTCGTTTTTGAAAAGGAGTACAGGGGAGAAGTACCTGAAAAGTTCGTCTGGGATGGGACGGAAACAGACGGTGCTAAGGTTCAGGAAGGCCTGTACGCTTTTATGATTACTGCCTCTGACATGGCGGGCAATAAAACTGCTTCAAATGTAGATGGTATAATTGTAAAAACCGAGTATGAAAGGGTTTCTGCCTCCCCCGCATTGAGGACATTTTCACCGAATGGTGACGGATACTTTGATATAAACGGCATAAAGCTGTTTTCAAGCAGTAAAGAGGGCCTTATTGAATGGAACCTTGAAATCCTTGACACTAATGAAAATGAGATCAGAGGTTATGCAGGAGAAAAAGATTTTCCGGATACTATCAGCTTTGACGGCAAGGATGGAAAGGGGAGACTTCTTACAGACGGGCTTTACAGTATGAGATTCCGTCTGTACTTTGAAAGCGGAAATCATCCTGAGTCCTTTTATAAGTTTATTAAAATCGATAATACTTCACCGCGGCTTGAGGTATCGTCGAATATCAGGATTTTTTCTCCAAATGGCGACGGTGTTAAGGATACGATTAGTTTTATACACGAAATCGAAGCTGGAGAGG
>DAOVJS010000020.1 GCA_030673105.1 Spirochaetota bacterium | reverse complement strand
CGTAGTGCTTCGATTCAAGGGCTTTTACAGCTTCCCGGCCGTTAACCACCGCGTCAACAATACACCCCAGCTTTGTCAGGACCGTCACAGCTACTTTCCGGTTTACCTCGTCGTCTTCTGCGAGAAGAATGCGGAAGGTACGCCGAACGTCTTCCATGATTGTATACCTGGTGACAATTTTGCCTCCTGATTTTGTTGAAGACTGCCCGCCACCGGTATGGATTTTAACAAGGCAGCCGTAAAGGTGAGATTGCTTGACGGGCTTGGTCAGGTACGCGGCAAAACCGATGCTCTCGAATTTGCGAGCGTCGCCGCGCTTGCCGAATGATGTCATCATTATCAGTTTAGTTTCATTAAGAAGCGGATCTTCTTTTATTATTTTACCGAGCGTCTCACCGTCCATTTCAGGCATCAACAGATCGAGAATTGCTATGGAGAAAGGATCTTTTTCTTCAGCGGCGGCCTTTAGTTTTTTAAGCGCGGTTTTTCCATCAGAGGCTTCATCGTTCCTGCACTTCCATGAGCGCAGGAGAGAGAAGAGCCAGCTCCTGTTTGTCGCGTTGTCATCCACAGCGAGGACCCGAACCGAGCTGATGTCTCCGTGCACCTCCGGGACAGGTTCCTGACTCAAAGGCTGTTTCTCGAAAGCCGCTGTAAACCAGAAGGTAGATCCTCTGCCCTCATCGCTTTCAACCCTCAATTTTCCTCCCATTAATTCGACAAGCTGTTTACAGATTGAAAGACCGAGTCCGGTACCTCCGAATATTCTTGTCGTGGACGTGTCTACCTGTGTGAAAGCGTCAAAAAGAGATTCAAACCTGTCAGCAGGGATGCCTATGCCGGTATCAGTTACCGTAAACCTGGTTGTGACCCTGGTCTCTTCCTCATCATCAAGGCTCACCTTCAGCACAACTTCTCCCTCAGAAGTAAACTTTATTGCGTTGCCTATCAGATTGTTCAGGATCTGGCGAAGGCGGCCCGGGTCTCCACGCAGAAGCGAAGTAACATCAGGGTCTACAATGCATACGAATTCCAGATTTTTATGATGAGCCTGCATGGCCACGATGTCGCTGGTGTCCTCAAGCGTTGAACGCAGGTCAAAATCAATGGTTTCCAGGTCCATTTTACCGGCTTCAATCTTTGAGAAATCAAGGATGTCGTTTATGATCAAAAGCAGCGCGTCACTGCTGCTTCGCACAGCCTCGGCATAATCTATCTGTTCTGTATTCAACGGGGTTTCCAGAAGCAGGTCTATCATCCCGACGATACCGTTCATCGGTGTACGGATTTCATGGCTCATATTTGTCAGGAAATCACCTTTGGCCTGGCTGGCCATATCTGCTTCCAGGGCCAGCTGGTTGGAATGCAGGATGCTTAACTCAAGCTTTCTGTTGGTTTCATCAACTTTTTTTTTGGCTTCCTGCGTTTCTTTCATCATTTTCATTGCTGTTATATAGCTTTTATTCAGTTCTTTACCCCAATTTCTGAGAGTGTTATTTGCCTTGAGCAGATTGTTTTCGATTCTACCCAGATATATACTGAAAGATATAAGAAGTGCAAGGCCAAGGAAGATCCCCAATCCTGAAAGGGACAGGGCGAAAGTTCGAAGAGATTTACCGGCGTTTGTGGTATCTATCAAAATAACGATATGTCCGACGTCTTTCCCGGCCGCGTCGTACAGCGGGAGGAATCCCGCACGGAATACCCGGTTCCCGGACGAGATAGACTCGCTGAGTTGTATGTGCTCTTCGTGCGGAAGCTTTAAGAGATATTCTATTCCCGAAGGTATATCTTTTATTGTTGAGTCGATGATGATAAAATCTTCAAAGGCGTCCCAATCCCCGGAGGTTCCCATCATTTTCTGGCCCGCTTCCCATCCGGCCCGGTCAATAAGGTCCTTTTTAATGGTAAACAGCAGGTCTATACCCAGATGGTCGGATATTTCCGGTGTTAAATGTTCTATTTCCTCACCAAGCTCGATGTAACCGGCAAGATCTCCATCAATCCGCCAGGGATGTACAACCCGCAGGGCAAAAGTACCAAAGTTTCCCAGTTCGATGCCGTATGCCGGCGCGTGAGTAGACCGGGCCGTTCTCATGGTAAACCGGTCGATATAATCTCCATGGAGTGACGGATTGTGTACCCGCAGGAAACAGGTCCGCTCCGGGTCGATAAAATAGAAATAGGTTATACCATATTTTAAACGAAGCTCCTCAAATAACGGCAATGTAAGCCGTAGTAATGAGTCCCGGTCTCCTGCAAGCCAGGCGAGCATCAACTTCTCATCGCGCTGAAGAAGGTCGATCATACTGCTCATCATCCTCGCATCCTCTTCCAGCTCGGAAACGAAAAGCAGGCCCGTGCGCTCCACTTTTGATTGAAATATTTCGTAAGTACTGCGCTCCTGGTTCTTGTAGAGCGCGTAGAGCATTACACCGATCATGATCAGCACTACAACCCCCAGCGGAACCAGAATGCGTATTCTGATGTTTTGTTTCTTGATTTTAATATTCATTTGATCATTTCCAGAATTATCATTCCCAGAATCCGGGTGTGTTTTTTGTTTCTATCCTGCCATTTCCTCTCATATATATTATATAACCTTTTATATTATTTTCGCTAATAAATAAATATCCCTTTTTACTTCCCATGGAAAAGACCGCGGTTGCGACGGCGTCTGCGTATGCTGTATCTTCTGAAAGTATTGTCACGCTTTTGCAGTCGCTGAAGGGGTATCCTGTTTTCGGGTTGAACAGGTGGCTGTACCTGACACCGTCTTCAATAAAAAACCTTTCGTAATCCCCGGATGTTGCGATAGCTGTATCCGTTTTCTCAATTATACCGCTGTAGCGGTCTTCACGCAGCGGGTCCTGGATCGCGATTCTCCATTTCTTTCTGTCAGCATTTAACCCGCTGACGTATATGTCGCCTCCGGCATCAATAAGAAAGTCCTTGTATCCACTGTGTTTAATAAACTCCCGCACCAGATCAACAGTTTTTCCTTTCGCGATTCCGCTGAGATCAAACTTTACTTCTTCAGGTTTTATTATTTTATCCTCAAATACTGTTACCTTACTATACCCGACATGCTTAAGGGCTTCCCTTATTTTATCGTCACCCGGGAATACTGGATTATCTGTATCGAAACCATAGAGCCGGGTAATGGGAAGTAAAGTGGGGTCAAAATAACCGTCTGTCGTTTTTGCCAGGGCAAGAGAGTGCATTACAAGCGGGAAAAGTTCACCGCTGCTGTTTTTAAGGATGCGGGTTGAACTGTTGAATTTGAAAAGCTCACCGTTTTCATTTCTGTAATCAAAGTTTTTTTCAAAATCTTCGATTATTTTGAAAGCATTTTCTATGGTGCTTTCAGCTCTTTCAGAATCACTTCTATCGGTGATGATCGTTATCTGAATGTAAGTTCCGAGGGCGATTTTTGTTTTTGCAACCGGCATGCGTTTATTTGAACAGGAAGTGAAAGCAAACGCGATGAAGATTAAAGCGTTAAAAAAGAATAATGAGCGCCTTCCCATTTTAGCAGTACCTGCTGCCTGGCTGCAAATAGAGGTTTATGAAAGTACTCATTTAATCTCGTCCCTTCCTGCATAAACGGCTGGCACCGCCATACGGAATTATTAAAGAAATTTACTGCTGTTTTGGGACCTCAAACCTGGCACAGGCGGGGTATGCCGTTTGAACCGGGATTTCCTCATCAGATCGATAACCCTGTCGATATCTTCCTTCCTGTATCCCTCATCGATTATCTCACTTCTGCTGAAATTTTTTTCTACAAGAAGGTAAAGAATAGAATCCGCCGTCCTGTATGATATACCCAGTTCGGCTTCATCTGTCTGCCCGGCCCACAGATCTGCTGTGGGTTTTTCTGTTATAATTTTATCAGGGATGCCGACATATCCTGCCATCTCCCATACCTCGGTTTTATACAGGTCGCCGAGCGGTTCCATAGAGCACCCGCCGTCTCCATAAACTGTAAAATATCCAAGCAGTATTTCAGTTTTATTACTTGTACCTATAACAAGACCTTCCGCCCGGGATGCTGTATCGTAGAGAGTTATCATTCTTGTTCTGGCCATAATATTCCCGAGCCTGATATCTGAAACGTCACCGAAAATCTCTCTGAAGCTGTCAACAGGTCCTGATATTTCGTAATATTTTTTAATTCCGCCTTTCATTTCTATCAGCTTCTCCGCATTTTCGGTCAGACTTATATTTGAGGTTTTATAGGGCATAATTATACCGATGGTATTTTGTTCTCCAAGCGCCTCGCAAGTTAAAAAGTATGTCAGAGCGGAATCCACCCCTCCGGAAAGCCCTACTACCGCTTTCTTATGGCATGAATTCATCGCGTATTGACGTATAAAGTCTACAATTATATCCTTGTACTCAATAATAGTGGGCGTGTCTGTTTTAAACATTTATTGCCCCTTCCAAACTCATGATTTTAAACCCGGATCTGTCTCTTTTACCCTGTAAGCCCCAGGCTGGATAGGTCCTGTTTCGTGTAAACCTCTTTCAACGGTATACCCTCACCGGTTATATACCGTTTCCTTTTTCCTTCTATCAGGATACTCAATTTTGTGACCTGGGTAAAATTAAATGAGGTAAGAACAACCTGGGAAAGCTCAAGGAGTATAGCTTCTCTGCCGGAATAATTTTCTTCAAATTTACTACTGAAGTTCAGGGTTAAATGCCCGTTTTGTATGCTGGCGGAAATTAATTCAGTTTCATCCGGTATGAAACTGGTTATTCCGCTGTGCCTTTCATTTACAGTTGGCCCTGTTATTAAGGATTCTATCGTTCTTGTTATGGGAGAATCTTTAAACTTAATCGTTCTTGTAACCGGGACCGGTTTTACTGAGCCGTCCTGCCCGTTAATTTTCACGAAGTAGAGAACGGCTTTGTACTCTTTTGTTTTCAGTTTATCTCTTGCACCGGCTTCACTTTTATCTTCTTTTACGCCGGTTTCAGATTTTTTGGTATCCTCTCCTTCAGTACCGGTTTTCCCTGAATCTGTTTTATCTTCCCTTTCGCGCGCCGCTGTCGTTGTTTCCTCTCCGGATTCCTCTGCTCCCTCTTGCGCCTGTGAGCCTTCTTCAGGGGTACTCTCATCTTCAGATTTTTTTACGATTTCTTCAACAGCTTCTTTTGTTTCACCTCTTTTAAAAAAGTTAAAAACTTCCCTGATATTTCCTTTGCCTTTATATATAAAGATTACGACAATAATGAGAAGGATTAAAAGCCAGAATAAACAACCTGTTTTCCCTAATCTTGATCTTCTTCTTCCAGTTGCCATTTGAAGCAATATAGATTTCAAATAATCAATTGTCAAGGCAAACTGTTTTTATGTTTTTCCTGCTATTATGTTGTAAAAGTATAATTAATTCAATAAATTAATATTTAGGAAAAACATGGAGACTAAACATACTTGTGTTATTGGTGATTCAAGGAAAAAGAAATTATTAAACCAAACTTAATTAAATTATCCAATGATTTAGTTATAAAACTTATTGGCATAAAACCAATAGACGATAAACAACAGGAAGCAATCAATTTTCTTAAAAACAAAATATTAAAAAGATTAATCTTTTTAAAATATGATTATATAAAATATGATAAAGAAAATCATTTGATGGCATATGTATATATGAAAAACAGAACTTTTATCAACGGCCATTTATTAAAACATGAATTATGTACTTTAGATTCTGAATTTAATTTTAAACACAAGATAAAATTCGAGTCAGTTCTAAAAGGGTAAAGAGCATGGTTTTTATAAAAACCGTTGTTGTGAATGGATTTTTTTTATATATCATATTGATCTTTTGCCTCTTAGTCTCGTGTCAGAAAAGAAAACCGGAAAAAATTACTCTGAGCATAAACGGCAGGCCTCTTTATGTTGAAGTTGCCCGCACAGAGTCACAGAGACGGAAAGGGCTCATGAACAGGGACAGCCTTGGATGGAACGAAGGCATGCTATTTGTTTTTGAAGAAGAGAGGCGGCTGTCTTTCTGGATGAAGAACACAAAAATACCTTTATCAATTGCATTTATAGATAAAGATGGAAAAGTTACCGATATATTTGATATGGAACCCTATTCGCTTAAATCCATAACATCAACAGGCATGTGCAGATTCGCGATAGAGGTGAACAGGGGGTTCTTTAAGGAATCCAGTTTATCAACAGGAGACATCATAGACCTGCAAATGGCTCAATAAATCATGAATATTAAAAAGATACTGTTTGTGGTTATCCTCTTTCTTTTATCCGCGCACTGGATTTTCGCGGGACAAAAAAGGAAGGTTTTAATCTATTATTTTAAAAATATAACCGGGGAAGAGGAGTTTACTGAGTTAAACTATCAAATTCCTTTCTACCTGTACAGCCATATGAAGGGGCAGTTAGAGGAAAAAAAGTTTATCCTCATTGACAGGGAGGGCCTGCAGCTCTACCGTGAAGACAGCACACGCGATTTCTGGAATGATGGTGTACTGCAAAACATCTCAAAAAAAAAGGGTATAGATGAAATAATTTATGGTTTATTTTATATCCAGAATGGAAAACCTGTAATTATTGGGAAAATATTTTATGTAAAGAGTGGATTGATTCTGGATATAACCGAAAAAGATAAAGAGTACTACGATTTTTTTAAAGAGATTGAAACTCTCAAGGTGGATGAAATATCCGCTTATGATACTGAACAGGATGAAAGTCGTAAGAGGAAGGGGTATAAACCTCCCTTTACCCGTATAGTACAAAGTGATATAAAAAGTTCATGGTTTTTCTTCCAGAACTCTGTGGGCCCGTATTTTCCAATAGGCGAATGGTCAGGCCTGTATCCGCCTGGAATTTTTATAGAATACACATTTGTATATTTTCCAAAGATGAATATCGCTCATCTGGGGATTGGGGTCAACGCGAATATTGTCGAGTTAGAAAGAAGGAAAAGCGGAAGCTATGTTGATTCGAAAGTGTCTGTGTTATCTTTTGGCGCCTCGATACAGTACATATTTCAATTAAGTGGTTTTTTTGAGGGAATTGTACTGGATGTTAATCTTGGCGGGGCCAAATCCTATCTCTTTATAAATGAAGAAAGGTGGTCTTCAATTGACCCGTATGTAAAGGGGGGTATCAATTTTATAATAAATCCTTTCGGGAACTTACACATGTCCTTTAAAGTTGGGATATTTTCAATAGATTACAGGGAAAGGCCCATGGATGCACTGTTCTTCGAGATAGGTATTCTGGGCTATTAAAGTAAGCCCGGTTAATCTACAGGGGTGTGAAAAAAGTGAGCTGAGGTATCATGAGAAAGGTAACGGTTTTATTAATAACAGCCTGTTTCTTTGCCGGGACCGGGTATCCGCTGTATCCCCGTGAACCTTTTAACCTGTTTATTAACACAGACCCGATTAATGCTGAAGTTTATATAAATGGGGAAAGTGCAGGGAGAACACCCCTGCGGCTGACCGGTTTTGAGCATGAGGTCATAGAAGTGCGCGTTTCAAAGGATGGCTACATGGATGGACGGGAGGAGGTGCGCCTGGGTGAGCTGCGAAGAGAGTTCCTCTTTTTCTCACTCTCTCCTCTGAATGTTCAGATTACCTTCCATCAAAAAAACCAGAATATATATTTTAATGATGAAAAGGTAGGAAAAACACCTATCACAATAGACAATCTGCCAACCGGCGTTTACCGCCTGGAGAAGAGGGAGGACGGTATTGCTTTTTCCAATGAAAGCTTCAGGCAGTTAAAACGGGTGACCCTGCTTGAAACTCTTTTTACGGCGGGTCTGTTGGGCCTTTCAGTGACCGGCAGCGTCATATATAAAGACAATGAAAGAGATGTAGAATCCCGGGTCCTTGGTATTTCTTCCGCATTGTTTGGAGGCCTTCTTGGATATAACCTGTTGAAACTCTATAAAATAAATCTGTCCCATAAGATGGCTGTTTCAAGCGTCACCGCTATCAAGGTTGAATCTTTCAGGACTGAAAGCGCGCGTGATTTGTTCTCATCGGGCATGGCATTAATCGGAAGAGAAAAGTGGGATGAGGCTATCACGAAGTTTAGTTTCGTGTTAAATCTTTTTCCGGATTCCGAGGTAACTGCCATCAGTGTATATGAAATCGGTTACTGTTATTACCAGCTGAGAAATTATCCTAAGGCAATTGAGTATTTTAAGAAATTTGTATATGATTATCCTATCCATGAGCTTTTTGTTTATAGTGTTTTTTATCTTATTGATATAGAGCTGAACAGCGGCCTGGCGGACCAGGCCATGCAGGATTACAGCGCTCTGAAGCGGATTTATCTTGAAGATGAGAGCGGAGCTCTGTATAAAAAATATTACAGTTTATTTACAGGGCTTTATAATGAGACCGGCGGGACAAATAGTTTTATGTTAGAAGATTTTTTAGACGAGCTGAATTATTTTTTGAGTAATAACGACGACTCTTCAGCATATCCGGAAATCTTTCTTATGAAGGGCAGGCTGTTATACGAATATCTTGACAGGGAGGAAGGCCTCAGTATCCTGGATGATATAAAGAAGAATTATAGTTACGATAAAAAATTAATCATGGAGCTTGAAAGCATATTAAATGGCTGATAAAATACTCTGTTTCAGTCTTAACGGTTTTTCTCTTGCGGTTGAGCCGGATCAAATCGATAAAATACTTATCAATAAACATCCAACCAAAGATACATTTGTCCTCGAAACAGGCGTGGAGGTTAAGAGCCTGAAATCTTATATCCCTTTACCGGAAAAGGAAGAAAGCCTTTCAGGGAATATCTTTTTTGTGAAGGACCAGAAGGATTTCTACGGGTTTACAATTGACCGGATCGCCGGATACCTTAAGCTCAGGGGTGCTGAAAAAATAGGTTCGAAAAATGGCGGTTCCGCGATTAAGTATTTTGTCAGGAATGAAGGCAGGATAATTCCGGTGCTTGATCTTTGCTATATCACAAATAATGCGGAAAGTGTGAACAGCTCCGATATAGAAGAAATTGTAAATTTTTCGACCAGTTTGGAGGAGGGAGGCAGAGACACCGGAGCGGAGGATGTATTTCAGGATGTAAGTGAAGATGATGTGTTCAAATCGATTGAAGAAGAGATAAATAAAACAAAACAGACTCATTTTGCGGATAATATAATAGAGAGTGAAAAGAAAGGTATTGTGCTTCCGTTGATAGTGAACATAGTCATCATTACAGTTGTTTCGCTGGGTCTTGTGTACTACCTTCTGTCAGGCAGGGGGAAAGCACAGGAACAGATAATCGGTGAAAGTGTTTCCGGGGTTGAAGCGGAAGTGATCAGGGAAATTCGGAGAAAATCTGAAGAAGAAGTCAGGGCGCAGAAAGAGAAGCTGGAGAACGCCAGAATTAGACTGGAATCACTGCAGCAGGAAAGGGACTATTTTCTTCAGAATCAGGAAGAGATATTAAAGCAAAAAGAGGTGGAATTAAATGAAGCCTTCCAGAGGAGTTTAGAGGAAGCCAGAAAGAGGATAGCTGAAAGCGGTGTTTACAACGCCGATGAAGCCTATGAGAAAGAAAGGGAACGTTTATACCGTGAGTTCATGGAATCGAGGGAAGGTGCCCGAAGGGATATAGATGAGTTGAAGAGGAATTACGAAAGAGAGTTGAGCTCAAAGGAGGCGGAAATTCAAAGGGAGGTTAATACTTACAGCAGACAGTTGAATGAAATGGAACAGAAGCTGCAGGAGGAACAGGCAAAATTGAAAGAGGCGGAGGAACAGGTGCAGAGCATAGCGATGCAGCAGCAGGAGTATCTTGCTTTTAGAAAACAGTTAAGCTCTATTTATAATAAAGCACTAGGCTACTTTTCCAGAAAAGATTACCCGGGCGGGATCAAAGAATTGAATACATTATTACCTGTAATCTCAAAGGCCAGGCGGAGGGGAATTGGCGATGAAGCAGGCCTGAAAGTTGAAGAGGACCTGGTAAAAAATATACTGTATCTCGCGGACAGAGAACAAAATAGAATCGATTTAAATCAAATTGGCCAGGAGACCTTTGAGGCCGCTCAGGCGCTTGAAAGGGAAGGCCAGTTAGAGGAAGCTCTTTCCAAATACTTTACCGTTTACACACTCGGAAGTGATACTAATTATAAAACAAGGGCGATGAACAGGGCGGAAATTATTATGGATAGGATTTATGAAAACCGTACTGAAAGTGAAAGGGCGAAAATGGAACGACAGGCAGACGCGGTGTTTAATAAGGCCATGGAATATAAAAGTAAAGGGAAGTACGACAGAGCGCTCCAGAGCCTTGAGGATGTCCTGACCCGGTATCCGGCAACGACAAAAAGTAAAATGTCGCTTGATGAAGTCATCGCGATTAATAAGCGGATAGAATTGCTCAGGAGGGAGGAAGATAAGCTCAAACTTAACCAGCAGGCCTCCCAGGTAATGAAAAAAGCCGATAACTCATATCAAGATGGCTTTTATTCAGACGCACTGGACAGATATGAGGATGTTGTGAGAGATTATAAAGATTCAGATTATATTGAAGAGGCCCTGGCGCAGATAAGGGATATCAACAGCGAGATGAGGGGAGTAAAGATCACCCCGTCCTTTTCGAGAAAAAAGGGTGAAATCAGTACAGGCGTTATCGTGCAGGTGTTCCCCGGTAACTCCCTCCTCCTTAATCTGGGTAGTGATGACGATGTAAAGAAGGGCGACGTGCTTCAGGTGTTTCGCACTGAGGAGGATGGTGTGGAATTTATCGGAAGTTTAAAGATCTATGAGATACACCCGAAAACATCAAAGGGAAGAATTATGTACTTTGAGAAACAGGTTAAGATAGGAGATATCGTGTCTCTTTGATGGTGTGTTATTCCGTGACTGGTCATGGAATAAACGGCACAGGGAAACGCACTTTTAAAAATTGAATGAACCCGCTTTCAATTTCATCGACAAACATAATACCGTAGCTCACCTTTACTTTTAAGGCGGTATTTTCCCACGCTAAATATTTTATCTCAATCCCTGTATCAGCAAGAAAATGAATCTGCCATAAAGTTTCATTATTATACGTTGATTTTACTATGTTGAGACCGGTACCGACAAAAGGATATATTACGACTTTCTTTTTAAAGATAGAGAACGAGTAGCCCAGATCGACTATAAGCGGTATCGAGATATAATAGTTAGATTGTCCCACTCTGTTCAGCGCAATTCCTGCTTCGTATGTTGTGTAAATATTACTGGAGTTAAAAAAGAATGTGAAGAGGGGGCTTTTCAAGCCCAGGTATCCTCCGAAGTAAATGCCAGGTTTTATTTCCGCCAGATCGTCTCCCTGAGCCTTCAGATCATTCGGAGTATAGAAATAATCATACATTCCCATTGATATGTCTATGTCAGGGCTGTAATCAAAAATAGCGCCTCCCGCTGAACCGTGATAACGAAGAATGAAGGCGGCTATAATAAGAATCAATGTAATAAGATACAGGCACTTACTTTGTTTTTGCTGTATAGACACCATCCCAATCCTCTCCAGGCGGATCTGTTATGAGCTCATGGCAGCGATCGAGATAGAGGGAGCTCGGCGTATCTCTTCCGAAAATTTCTCTGCTTTTAGTAAACAGTTTTACTGCTTCATGAAACTTCCTTTCTCTGTACAGGAGCACCGCCTCATTAAAGCTGTCATAGCCCTCCTTCGTTTTTGATGAAACGTCCCTGTAGGGCTCAAATATCTTCACAGGTTTGATCTTCCCCTTTACCCTTACAGAGTCGATCTCACGCGCCATTACTTCGTTTTTTGACTCCTGATAGGTGTACTCACTGATAATCAGCGGGATCCCGTATAATTTTGTTAACCCTTCGAGACGGGATGCGAGGTTTACGGCGTCACCAATGCAGGTATAGTCCAGTTTTTGTGTTGAGCCGATATTCCCGACAACAACCTCACCGGTGTTGAGACCGACCCCGATTTTAAAGGGAGGCCTTCCGGCCGCGGATTGTTTTTTATTGAACCCCTTCAGGGATTCAATCATCTTCAGGCCAGTGATAACGGCGTTGAGCGAGTCGTCTTCGTGGACGACCGGTGCTCCGAAAACTGCCATAATCGCGTCACCAATGAATTTGTCGATGATACCATTGTTCTCAATAATTATAGTGACCATGACATTAAAATATGTGTTCAATGAGATAACAAGATCTTCCGCCGAGAGGGTCTCGGAAATAGAGGTAAAACTTCTTATGTCCGAGAAGAGGATTGTGGCAACCTGTTTTTTACCGGTAAGCAAATTTGATCCCCCGGACTTGAGCACCTCATCAATTATGTCTGCGGGAACGTATTTCTGAAAGATATGCCTGACCCTCTCTTCGCTCTTCTGGGCAAGAATACTCTTATACGCGTATTGTTTAATCTGCGTGTACGCATGCTCCAGGTCTCCTACCATCCTGTTAAACCATGTAGCCAGGTATCCTATTTCATCATCGTATTCAATCCTGACCCGTTTTGAAAGGTCACCGGTGGTTATTATATCTTTCATAGTATTTACAACATTACCCATAGGGCCGGTGAGTTTTTTTATAAAAAACAGTATAAGGCCGATCGCGAATAAAAGCGTTATTCCTATTGTATAGGCAACCTGCTTTTTGATATTATCCGCGTCCTGGTAAAAAATATTTTCCTGTTCGCTCAGGATAAGGAACCAGTCCCATGGTTCAAAATACATATAGGAACCAATCCTGGTCACATTTTTGAAGGAAAAAGTAATAAGTCCCTTTTTATTTTCAGTCATGGTTTTAAAAAAGTCGCTGGCTGATACGTTTGTTTTTTCTATTTCCGGAAATATTATTTCTCCCTGTGAATTGATGCCCATAAAGTACCCGGTTTCTGAAAGCCGGATTGTTTCCGCGTATTCTTCCGCTGATTTCTGCGCCAGTGTTCTGTACTCTCCGGCTTCAATCAGGCCGGTATCGATCAGGATCTCTTCCTGCCTTCTGCAGTACTTGTACATCTCTGTTAATTTGTAGCCTAAAAACTCCTTTGCGATTTTTGTTATACCAATTTTCGCGGATAAAAAGGCTGTGATACCGATAAAAAGCAGGGGGAATATAAATAGAGGTAAAACAACCATGAGCACTTTTGTTCCTATTTTCATAAAAATTCCCGGCTCTTAGAGTTATGCTGATCTGTGCTGTATTAGAATATCGGTATTTTACGCTGTTCCGCTGAAACTTTTGAGCTGCAGGTTACAGGTATTTTGCACTATTCCTCTGAATTTTTTATGCCTGGGGTTACTGGTCATCCAATCCCTCAAAGAGCTCAAGGACATCATCACCCTTTTCCCCCTTTTTCAGGATCTCAATTCTCCTTTCAATTTTTGAAAGTTTTTTCGTGCATATTTTTGAGAGTCCTGTTCCCTCTTCAAACAGGTTCAGGGCTTTCTCAATTTCCACATCCCCGCTTTCAAGCTCTTTTACGATGTTTTCCAATTTTTTTATTGCGTCTTCGAACTTTATCGATGAATCCATAGAACATGATCTCCATTCCTGATTTTAATCGGCCCTTTTTTCTACGACGCCTTTTATTGTACTGAAAAGCGTGCCGTCTTTCAATATCGTTTTTATATCGTCACCTCTATCGACATCACGCACTGAGAACACCGGCGTATTTTCCGGGAGCCTTGATACAGCGGCAAATCCTCTTGCGAGGGTGTTTAATGGGCTTAGAGCGTTCAATTGCCCCACTGTTTTTTCAAATCTCCCCCTGTTCTTAAGTATAACGGCCTCAACGCGATTTGTGATTGATTTTGCCACATCATCTAATATTAAATTCTTTTTATGAAGAGCATCTATTATTCTTCTGCTCATGAAATCGATTGAGTAGAAGGATACCTTTTCTTTTTTATATGAAATCAGCCGGTCAATAGATGAATAAAGTCTTGTGATTAATTCTTTTGACGATTTTAAAAGCTCTTCCTTGTTTTTCACAACAAGCTCAGCGGCGGCAGAGGGAGTCGGCGCCCTCAAGTCAGCGACAAAATCGCTTATGGTGAAGTCAATTTCATGTCCAACCGCACTGATAACCGGTATTTTTGAGTCGTATATAGCGCGTGCCACAATCTCTTCATTAAAAGGCCACAGGTCCTCAATTGAACCCCCTCCACGGCCGACTATAAGCACATCCGCTTCCATGCGTCTGTTTGCTGTATTAATGGCTGCCGTGATTTCTTCAGCCGCGCCATCACCCTGAACAAGCACAGGGTAGATTATTATCCTGATTCCTTTATACCTCCTCGCCGTTATATTAAGGATGTCTCTAAGAGCTGCACCGGTTTGAGAGGTAATCACCCCTATTGAATCCGGAAACGCGGGTATTTTCTTTTTATGCGACTCATCAAAAAAGCCTTCTTTTTGCAGCCTCTGCTTTAACTTTTCAAAAGCAAGCTGAAGGTCGCCAATCCCCTCGGGTTCCATGAGGTCTATTATTATCTGGTACTCACCCCTTTTATCGAAAACATCTATGTTGCCGTGCGCGATTACTTTCAGCCCGTCCCCGGTCTTGAAATGTATATTTTGCTGGTAACCCTTAAAAAGGACTGCCTTAATAACTGCGGATTCGTCTTTCAGGGTAAAATATATGTGACCTGAAGCGGCTTTTCTGTAGTTGGATATCTCTCCGCTAACCCAGATATTTCCGAAGTTTCCTTCAAGAAGAGACCTGATTTTTCTTGTAATTTCAATAACCGTAAAGACTTTTCTTGTTTTTGCGTTAATTTCGATATCCATAAATTTAGATTAATTAAAATTATACTCCTTGTCAATGATTAAACCGGTATTTGCAAATAAAATGATTAAGATTTGACAAGGGTACCTTTTATGTTTAGTTTAAATATTATGAAAAATGCCATAGTATTAAATGCGGTTATTAAAAACAGAAGATGGAGGGATGAAATCCGCGGCCTTGATCCTGTAAAAGAATTGATCAAGAAACTGAAAAAGATCGGCATAGAGGAAGACATTTTTATTATTGTAGATGATACCGGGCCCCGGCAATTGAGGGACCTGCTTAACGTTTACAATAAGATTCAGATAGATGATCTCAGGGCAAAAAATGTGTTTCAGAAAATTTATTCCTCGCTCAGCCCCTATGAAAACATAATATATCTGTATATTGATACTCCGTTGATTGACATTGAAATTACTGAAAAGATGCTCGCGCTGCATATAGAAGAGCTAGCTGAATATACCTATGGAGAGGGGTTTCCTGCCGGCATCACACCGGAAATCATTAAGGCCGATCTGTTTCCGAAATTATCCTCGCTTCTTGCAAATGATAATTCTGAAATTGAAAGGGGATCAATATTTTACAGTCTATCAAAGGAAATAAACTCCTTTGATATAGAAACCTACTTTTCTTCAGAAGATTTGAAGCTCATGCGTATTGAGCTTTCAACATCAGTCAGGAAAAATGCCCTGCTTGTCGAACAGGTCATTGAAAATGAGGGGATTTTATGCGGATATGACCGGTTTTGCGCGTTTATCCGGAAGCATCCGGCGGTTTTAAGAACCGTGCCGTCTTATATTGAAATTGAAATTACCAGCAGCGCGAATGAGGCCTGTATATATTCACCCCTCCGGTACATTAAAAGGGCTGGCGGAAGTCTGGATTATGATCATTTCCGGATTGTGCTTGACAAAATCAGGGCCTTTTCTGAGGAATTTTATGTGGCGTTCTCCCTTTTGGGTGAACCGCTGATGCATCAACAGATTAAAAAGTTTATTGAATACACTCTTCAGGACAAAAATATAAATCTTATTCTGGAAACAGATGGAATTTTATTTGATCCGGCCTTTTCTGATTATATCAGTGACCTTGAGGCGGATAATCTTCATCTGATATTCGAAGTGGATGCTTCGGAAAGTGAGACTTATAAAAAAATCCGGGGTGGAGATCTCAACAGGGTAGAGAGAAATATACGCTACCTGCTGTCAAAAACAGGAAAAAACGTGTATGTCCAGATGGTGAGGATAGACGAGAATGAACAGGAGATGTTGAAATTTTATGACCTGTGGGAAAAAGAGGGCGCCGGGGTCATCATTCAAAATTATAATTCTTACGCGGGACTTCTGCCTGATATCTCCAAATATGATCTCCGCCCTCTTGAAAGGATTCCATGCTGGCACCTTCAGAGAGACATGGTTGTATTCCATAACGGGGACGTGCCCCGCTGTAAGCAGGATATAAACGGGCTGTTTCCTATGGGAAATCTTCTGAGCGATGAGATTTCCGAAGTATGGGAGAAGGGGAAACCCTGTTACCTTAAACATCACGCCGAAGACTATGATGAATATTGTGTTAAATGTAATGAATATTATACATTTAATTTCTGATAGATCCTGAACCATAATCAAATAAACTTGTAATTAGTTTGGTATAAGATAAAAATTGCAGAGTAATAAAATAAATTCGTGAACAATTTAAACTGGTAAAAAACACAGGACATGGAGAAAGATTATATTGTACTGCAGGTCAGATTACGCTCGCAAAGACTGCCGGAGAAACTTCTGCTTCCCCTTAAAGGGATAACGATTTTTGAACACATACTTAAAAGACTGTCCGGTGCGAGGCTTCCGGAGGGGATCATTGTAGCGACTACAGAAGATACAGAACCCCGTATTAAAGATATCATGGAAGGTTACGATGCGAGCATATATACAGGAAGTGAGGATGATGTTCTGTCACGGTTTGTCGGCGCTGTTGATTATTTCAATGCAGGCAATGTTATAAGGGCTACGGGTGACAATCCGCTTGTTTCCATTGAATATATTGACAGGGCGCTCATTCTCCATAAAGAGCAGAATGCGGACCTTACAACCTACCCTTCCCTGCCGTATGGAACAGGTATTGAAGTAATAAGAGGAGCTGTGATCAATCAGATCGACTGTCTAGCTGCCGATCAGTATGAAAGAGAGCACATCACGCAGTATATATACCGTAAGGAACATTTATATAAAATAGTTCGCGGGACCCCTGAGCCGTCACTGTTAAGGCCGGAAATAAGATTGACAGTTGATACTGATGAGGACTACAGGGTTATGACTGACATTTATGAAAATCTCTACACAGGCTTGCCGATAAAACTTACAGAGGCAATAAGCTATTTAGATCAAAGGCGGATGAAACAGGAATGTTAAACCCGAAAGCGGTATCCGGTGAGGCTGCACATTCAGGGTCCAAAGCGGTATCCGGTGGGGCTGCACATTCAGGGTCCAAAGCGGTATCCGGTGAGGCTGCACATTCAGGGTCCAAAGCGGTATCCTGTGGGGCGGTCCGTCCGGAGCCGAAAGTGCTTTTTTGCACTGCTGCCGGAAACTTTTATGGGATGGGGCACCTCAGGCGGTGTATTTCAATAATTGATGAGGGCCGTGACGCATTCAGTTCATTCATATATATACAAAAGGGTGATAAAGAGTTGCTTTTCAGAGCAAAAGATCTATTTGAGGGCTATAATTTTGTGGAAAATATTGATGATGCCGGAGAGGTTGACCTTATTATTTCTGACATGAGAGAAACAAATAAGAAGGAAATGAAAAAGCTCACACTCCGGGCCCCTGTTATTTCAATGGATGACCTCGCGGGAGGAAGGGACCGTTCTTATATATCAATATATTCCCTGCCGGATGAAGGGGAAGTAAGTGGTAATTTTAATGGTGCATCTTATCTGGTGCTTAATGGAGGCATTATAAACATATCTCCGAAACCCTTTCATCAGAAAGAGGGAATTCTGGTTAGTTTTGGCGGAACAGATCCCAATAATCTCACCGGCTTCATAACTGACATTCTGGGCTCTCTCGGGATAAGGCCGAAAATTATCAAAGGCCCCTTATTTCGCAATGCTTTACAGGAGATGAATGGAGAAATTTTTAATAATCCGGCCAATATTCACGATCTGATAAACGATTCACGTATCTTAATCACATCTTTCGGGATAACGATGTACGAGGCATTTAAGCTCCGCACTCCCGTAATTCTTTTTAACAATTCTGCCTATCATTTCAGGCTTGCAGGCAGAACAGATGCGATAAATCTCGGCTACAGGGGTTCAATCAGCCGTGAAAACCTGAAAGAAAAATTATTTACTACTATTAATAATATAAAGTTACTTGAAGAAAGCGCGGATAAAAACAGTTCTATAGTGGACGGGAGAGGAGCCCGCAGGGTTGTTTCTATCATTAAAAAGTCTCTCAAGAGTGGACGTAAGGATTGCCTGTTCCGGCACAAAAGATATAAAGCCTGTATGAGAAATAACGGCCGCACAATTTTACAGTGCAGAAAGTGCGGAGATCTTTTTTTGTTTGACATAGATAAAAAAATATCTATGTACGACGGTGAGGATTATTTTTTATCGGAGTATAAAAAACAATACGGGAAGACATACTTTGAGGATAAGAATAATATAGTTAAACTAAGTTCAAGGAGAATTAGGATTGTTGAAAGATTTCGCGGGGCAGGGGGGAGGATACTGGATGTGGGCTGCGCGCTGGGGTTTTTCCTCGAGCTCGCGCAAAAAAGGGGATGGAAAGCAGAGGGAATCGAAATCTCCAGGTTTGCGAGCGACTGGGGCAGAAAAAATTTATCCCTTGATATTATTACAGGCTCATTTCTTGATGTAAATATAGATCCTGAATCCTTTGACGTGATAACGTTCTTTTTCGCGGTGGAACATATCCAAAATGTTGAGAAAGCCATTGAAAAAGCTTTTGAGGTTTTAAAGAAAAAGGGCATTATATTACTATTAGCAATTCAATTCGTTGGAATAGAGAAAAATCTGAATATT
>DAOVJS010000080.1 GCA_030673105.1 Spirochaetota bacterium | reverse complement strand
ATTACAGGCTCAGACTTATAGAACCCGTGGATCGTTCCTACTGAAACTGCAAGAGAATCAACCCCGGTTTTTTCCACAAATTCTCCGGCAGCATCCGGATCAGTCATTGTATCCTCGCCCTCCTTTACATCTATATCGCTTTCTTTCCCCAATACCCTCCCCAGTTCCGCTTCAACAGTAACATTGGCAGGATGCGCGATTTCAACAACTTTTTTCGTCAATTCTATATTCTTTTTAAAAGAAAGCGCCGAGCCGTCTATCATAACAGATGTAAAACCGTTTTTAATACATTGAGCCACCTGTTCAAAAGTGGCTCCATGATCAAGATGAACAGCTACCGGGACATTACTTTCCTGAATCAATACCTTTGCCATGCCGGTGAAATAATTAAGGCCAATATGTCTCAATCCTTTAGGTGTCACCTGTAACAGGAAAGGTGAATTCTCCTCGTTTGCCGCGATAACATGAGCCTGTATCACTTCAAGACAGTACGAATCAAACCCCGCTACGACATATCCATCCTTTTGGGCATGTTCGTATAGTACTGCACTGTTTACCAGAGGCATCCGTTTTCCCTCTTATTTTAACTTTTCATTTTTATTGAGTATGCTATTTGTAATTTCCTTTTTAAAAAATCCAGCCATGATTTTCACAGATTTTTCAGGCAAAGTAGATTCAAAGTAGATTCGTTGAAGAGAAAGCTGCAGCTTAACGTAGTTTACTTCAATGCCGGAAATAATTGAGGTTGTCTAACAACCTCATATTAGGCTGTCCCATACTAACAATTATACTTTTAATGCCTTATTTTATAAAGACCCCTTGCTTCACCTATTATGTTTAAAAGCCATTTTATATGTTAAGGGACAGCCTGAATATGCTGTTAGTATTTGAACAAACTAACTTATTTTCCTTTGATATTGTTCTTCTTCCCCTTCCCTCTCTCCAAGTATGTTGTATACGTATAGAAGTATACTATTTCTGGCGTGTATACTAATTTTTGAGAACTTAAGATGGTACTCCTGAAGGTTTTGATCCTCCGGCACTGACACATTTACAATACATCCGACCGCAACTACTCTCTTCTTATCAGTAAGGGCAAAATCAAGCTTTATAAAATCATTTTCTTTTAGAAGTTCACCTGCAACAAAGCGGCAACCTGTCTCAGAAAGATTATTTATTTTTCCTGAAATACTTTTTTTAGTTATTTGAACCTTCTTTTTTCCTTCTTCAGTCGAATAAAACATAGTATTAAATTTAGTCATAATACTGGTGTTTACTCTCACACTGTCTCTCTTTTGATTTCTTCTCAAACTGTCTGAATGCAGCAGAATAAGATGAGGATTTTCCGCATGGGATACCTGTTCCTGAACTCTGGTTTCAAAAAAATACTCGGCGTCATCCTCCCGCCATAAATATACGCCTATCTTACGCGAAGTCCAGTTGAGTGATTCCCATCCCTCCTGCCCTGCAGGCAGGGTTATAATTAGAGAGTTTCTATTATTCTCTACCACCCAGCTCATATAGGTGCCATAATCCGCGCCCCGGATAATAAGCTTCTGCCTGGGAGGAATGTTTTTTGTAGCCCTGAGCCTCCTTTTGTATTTCGGACTGTTAAATTCAGCCTTTTTTCTCAGCACCAGAAGTTTATCAAGTATTAACTGTCTCTTTTTTTTGGTTAAGCTATCATCGGAGTTGATATCATGTATTACGGTATAAAGACAGCGATTGAGTTGATTGGTTGACCAGTAAACTGCCAGAGGCTTTTCAAGTTTTTTCCGTACTGCTATTTTTTTTAATAATATTATTTCCTTTAAGGTAAACCCTTCCTGCTTACCCCTTGCATAAAACTCATACCATGGAAAGGGTTTCTGTCCACCTCTAAACCACAAAATTAGAAATGATGCAAGAATGAAAAGGAAAAAAAGGATAAAAATAATGTACAATGATCTTTCCCTATTAATTTTTAAGTTTAATTCCGGCGTTGATTATTAATTCGTTACTGTTAATTATAATTAAATTGAGGAGAAGATTCAAATAAGATTTATGATATTTTTAAAATAGATATCAGTGCTCTTTATTTGAAGGTTGTGATGCTTATAGGACTTCAGCGTTACCTGCTTATAAACCTCTTTTTAGGCCCACCCTTTGAAATCTGATAATAAGCAATTATTGCGTTTAAATTCTTGGCAAAATCCTCATTAGATACTAAATGATTAGGATCGAAAGCTGAACTCTTATTTAGCCCTGCATTTTTTATTAAAACTTGAGTTTTCATTTTCAATTTTCTCCATGAAATACAGGCAAGTAAACTCGTCAATCATTATAAGAAGTTATTTCCTGCCTATGGTTTTACTTATATGTAGCAATTATCATGCCAAATTAAAATTTACTCATGTCTAAGTTCTTTTATTTATTGACTTAAAGCATTGTTTTTTTAAATTTCTATTAAAACCTTGATATTTTTAAAATCGTATCGAATTGCGCCACTCTATCATACTTAAAATGAGCCATTTTGATACATTTCTTCACGGGAAAATGATTTTTCCGGGTAAAATCATAACAGCTTTCGAAATATAAAGTAGATCAAACAACCCGGCGTTCGAGCAGAGGGCTTATCCTTGTTACTACTTCGTAGTTAATTGTCCCCGCCCATCCGGCCATGGTTTCTGCGGTGATGGACTCGTGATCCGAGTTTCCAAGGAGCACCGCCTCGTTTTCAAGCTCAACGCCGGGGATATCGGTCACGTCGATCATTGTATGGTTCATGCATATCCTTCCGATCACAGGAGCCCTCTTTCCCTTCACCAGTACATAGGCCACGTTCCCCAGTGCCCTGTCATAACCGTCGGCGTAGCCCACAGGAAGCACGGCAAGCCTGGTCTCCCTTGTGGTTTTGTATGTGCAGCCGTAGCCCACATTACTGCCTTCAGGTACCGTTTTTATCTGAATGATTTTTGTTTTCCAGGTCAGGACCGGCCTTAAATCCGGCGCCCGGCGATGCCCCATAATCGTTGAAAGATAGGTTTCCCGGGAAGGCCACAGCCCGTAGAGGCCTATCCCCGATCTAATCATGGTGAAATGGGTCTCAGGAAATAGGATTACCGCAGCAGTACAGGCTGTATGGATAATCTGCGGATCTATTCCCTGTCCCTTAATAATTTTAAGAGCATCCTTAAAAACAACAAGCTGCTTTACAGCATAATCATGGTTGAGGGTGTCTTCAATATTGGCAAAATGAGTGGATACCCCTTCCAGGATGATACCCTCTCTCCTTTTTAAATCCGTGACAAAATCATTCACTTCTTCCAGCAAAACACCCTGACGTCCTGTTCCGGTATCGATCTTCAGGTGTACCCGGGCGGGTTTTTTATAAAGATTCAGGCGGGCGAGAGCTTCAATGCTCTCCTTATTGTAGATGGTAAGCTGAAGATCAGCCTGAACAGCCTCATTTATTCTATCAATGGGAACATGGCCAAGAATGAGAACGGGTTTTTTCACACCAAGGGCCCTCAATTCCTGTCCTTCCTCAATGGAATTGACAGCGAACCAGTCAGCCGAAGGCAGCAGCTTTAGCATCAGGGCCGTACCATGGCCGTAAGCATTGGACTTCACAACCGCGCAAAAAAGAGTATCTTTATCCGCACTGCGGCGCAGCTCCTTTAAATTATAATCCGGAGCTTTAGAATCCAGTTCTACCCAGACAAGGCTGCTCATAGGAAAATCATACCATTTGAAATCTTTTCTGACAACAAAAAAGTACAGAGCTTTATAGATTCATCGGTTTCTTCTTATAAATCAGTCTGTTTTTCTTTTTTCCCAGAACCGGAGTTACAATATTTACCCTGTTTTAGGCGAATACCTTCTGAGAATGTCCCAGTAAGCACCGCGATATCCCTCTCCAATCGCATCAACAAGCCTCTGATTGGAGTTGTAGTTGTAGTTTCTATCAGGTTTCGAGGGATCAAAGAAGAAAAAATGCCTGTCATCTCCGATTAGTTTATCCAGCAGTTCAAAGATAAAATCCGAGACTCCCGGCTCAAGAAAAAAAACCGGATCTGCCTGATCATCACCGCCTACAAGACCATTTTTTAATTCACCGGACCCCACCTGTTTTTCCAGCACTGTGCCCGGATAAACCCGGACACCGACACTGACACCGATTTGAGCAGCCTCAACACTGCGCATCAGTTCCACCGTACGGACAATACTTTCTTCTGTCTCCCCGGGAGATCCAAGCAGCAGGTCAAGCATAACAGCAATACCAGCATCCCTGCAGTACCGGGCAGAGGCCAGTATGTCATCAGGCTTAAAATTACGCTTTAATCTTTTCAACATACCGGCATCACCGCTGTCCACCCCGAAATTTATTCCGGCACACCCGGCCTCACGCATTAGCCCTGCGAGCTCACTCGTGAAGGGTACCGGCGAGCAGTACGCGTACCAGCGGAGCCTGCTTCCAAGACCGTTTGAGATTATCGAGCCGCATACATCCAGTGCATGCCGTAAAGGTATATTGAACTCTGAATCGCACGTGTGCATGTGATCAATGCCGAGCCCGAGAAGTCTTTTCAACTCATATACCACTGCTTCAGGAGGCCTTACTCTGATCGTTTCCCCCTTTGCCAGGGGGTCGGCGCAGTAGATACAATGCTCTGCGCAGCCCCGTTTGGTCTCAAACCCGACCTGCCCTCCTTCTTTGAAATAGCGCCGGTTGTCGACCCAGTGCCTGTTCATCTGCGGCAGGTTAATCAGAGACCCGGCAGAGGCTGGATTGCGCTGCCACCTGCCGTTACGGCATACAATTAGATTCGGCAGGTCCAGCCAATCCAGTTTTTCCTCCAACCTGTTCGCGATCTCTGTAAAAACGGCCTCCCCGTCACCCCATATTCCGGCGTCCGCTCCACAGAGCTCCATAACCTTTTCCGGCATAGTTGAGAATCCGACACCTCCGATAACTATTAAGGCATCCGTTTGATCCCGGACAGCGCTTACTATACTGCTAAACCCGTCGAGAAACGATCTGCGGCTTGTAAAAACACAGTCATCCGTATTTCGAAGCGTAAGGCCGACGAGGTTGCAGGTTTTTTTATCAAAAAAACCCTTTACAGCAGTATCCGGGTCTTCCTCCCAGCAGAGGTCAAGTAGATCAACATGATGTCCTGCCTTTTTCAATGCCTCGGCAATGTATTCCAGGCCCACAGGCGCGATGGGAGGTTTTATCATGTTTGTGTTAATCAAGGCAGTGTTCATCATATTTACGGTAATTTTACAAAGCCCATCCAAAAATCACAAGTGTTTTTATTTAAATGATAAACCTCGAGAACATGTTTGCATCAGAACATGGAGTTTTTATATGCAATACTAGCATCAGCAGGTATGACGCTTTTATGGTTTTATCTATTAAAAGGTTGTATATTGTACCAGCCATCATAGAAAGCAGCTTATTTCACATTGCTGAAAGGGGATTCAAAATGATATCAGATACCTGTTCATATATCCATGATTATTTGCAGCAGCTTCCTGTTATATCAACGCATGAGCATCACTTAAAAGACGAAGACCAGGCCCGCCTCACTCTGGATGGAATTATCAATCACTCCTATGTAAGCTGGCAGAACATACCTTTAGGCTCTACTAGAGAAGAACGAACACAATTTATAAATCAGGCCCGGCATAATTCATACTTTGTCTGGCTGGAAAAATCACTTGGAAGGTTGTATAAATTCGGTGGAAGAATCACCGCGGATGTGTGGGAAGACCTCTCGGATCAGATTAGTAAAAAACACGAAAATCCTGAAGCGCATATACAGATACTAAGGAAAAACTGCAGGTATCACGCAGCTCTGTCGGATATTTACTGGTCGCCCGGGTCTGATCTGGGTCACCCCGAACTATTTAAACCGGTAGTACGCACAGATATGTTTGTGAAATGCTTTCATCCCTCACAGCGTGATCATGATGACAGATCACCATGGGAATTCATGCCCCTTGAGGGACTGTCTTTCGGAGAATACATGGAATATCTGGAAAAATTTCACAGAGAAAAGGTCAGGCAGGGCACGGTCGCCTTCAAGCTGGCAACGGCTTATGAGCGCCCGATTTCTTTTGAGCCTGCATCATACGATACAGCAGCCCGGTTATACATGATGGACCCGGAAGAAGCGTCATACTCAGACGCGATTGCGTACGGAAATTACATTGTCGACAGGACGTGCGAGCTTGCGGCCGAGCTCGGTGTCCCATATCAGATACACACAGGCCTGGGACAATTAGCCGGATCTAACCCAATGCTTTTAGAACCGTTAATCGAGCGTCATCCTGAAACCAATTTTGTACTGTTCCATGGCGGGTATCCATGGTACCATGAAACAGGTGCGCTCGCTCATAACCACAGCAATGTTATGCTGGATATGGTATGGCTTCCTCTTATCTGCACAAGCGCGGCTATTCAGGCGCTGCATGAATACATCGAAGTAGTACCGTCAAGTGACAGAATTTCCTGGGGAAGTGATTGCTGGACATCTGAAGAGGCTCTGGGCGCACTTCTTGCCTTTGAGCATGTTATCGCAAAAGTATTATCAGACAAGGTGGATGATGGATATTTCAGCATGGATGATGCTAAGGAGCTGTCAGAAAAATTATTGTTCAGAAACGCCTCGGGGATTTACGGAATTGACCCTAATATTACATATATTTCACGTTAATTCTGTATATAATCCCTGATTCTGTGCCCACCATTATATCATTACCATAAACTGCCGGTTGAATTGTAATTTTACTGTCAAGCTTCCAGCTTTTAAGAATCCGGCCCGTTGAAGCATTCATAACAACCAGTCTGTTCCTGTAATTCCCGAAATAGAGCTTCCCTTCATGATACATTGGCGGACTTGTAGACAACACCGGTTTAAACAGGTCTTTTCCATCTGTGATTGACAGGGCATAAAATTCTCTTCCAGTAAACGGGTAAACAGCCCTTTCTCCCAGTGACACATCCTGAAATATACCCACGCCCTTACTCACATCTATCTTCTTTTCCCAGACAATTTCGTTCTTCATCAGATCCGTAAAGACGACATTTCCACCTCTGCCTGCAAAGACTGCCGAATCCTTTACTATTGTTGGAGCACCGCTCACAGGCTGCAGCGCGTCTGACTCAATTGTTGACTCGATATCAGAAGTTACAGGATTAATTGTAAACAGAACGCCTTTCCTGTTTACTATGACTATCCTGTCATTATAAACAGCGGGAGAACTGTTTGAGTTTTCAGGTATAGTAATCCTTCCTGTCTCTTCAAAGCTGTCTATGTTCAGCAGGAGCACTAAATTATTTGAGGGGTAAAGAATACTGTCACCGAACGGGACTACCCTTCTCCCGAACATGTGGCTTGAAAAGTCGCCCTTTCCAAGGGGGATGCGCTTGATCACCTTTCCGGACTTCAAATTCAGAGCAGTCAGCTCTTTTATCCCTGAAAAAATGACCCTGTTCCTGAAAACTACAGGCATTGAGTTGTTATTCGGCTTGTTATTAGTTGCTGTCGACCATATTCTGCTCCCTGTGCCGCTCACACGGAATACCACACCCTCTTCATTGGCGGCAAGTATACTTTTTCCGGATATCGCAATTCCTCGAATAAAAGGAGAGCCTTCTGTCTCGAACTTCCATGTTATGGGATTTTTTTTGAGCGCAACAGATACCTCCTGCACTTTCTGATCATGCACGGTAACCCTTATTTCCTCCGGCAGATACCCGTCCCTCTCAAATTTAATCCTGAAAGCCGTATCCGGTTCGTACAGCCCGCTGATCCTTCCTTTTCCTGTCTCATCATCATTAATAAAAATTTTAGCGTCCCTGGGCGTTACTTTAATGACTAGTTTGGTATATACAGGCCCCTCTTCCTTCTCCTCTTCTTCTTTTCTTTCTTCGGGTTTCTCTTTATCTATCTTTGCCGCTATGACTATCTCTTTGATAAACTCTTTTTCTTCTATCTTTTCAATTTCTTCAAGTTCCTGTACTACCTCTTCACTTACCCGGGTGGGCTCTTCAAAGACTTTCTCAATAATTTCCGCTTTTTCCTCAGTATCAGATATAACATCCTCTTTCAGGGCGGCAATATCCTCTTTTAAGTCTTCCAATTCCTGAAGATTCTGCTCAAACAACTCTTCCTGCTCCGGAGTGGCGCCTTCCTCTGCTTTATTTTCTTCAATTAGCTCCTCTTTTTCTTCAAAGGCTAACACCTTCTCATCTATTTCCTTTATCTTTTCTTCGATGGCTTTCGAAACCTCTTCAAACTCCTCAGCAACCTTTTTCACCTCTTCCTTATAAAGCTCAACCTCTTTATCCTCTGTGATTATGATCTCCGGAATAGAAATCTCATCCAGTATTTTTTTTGCTGTTTCAGTCTGCAGACCACTTTTTATCTCTTCTATCCTGTCAGCAACTTCCACGGGAATAATAGCGACTTTACCCTCTTTCACGGCAAAAACCGCAGAACCATCCCCTTTTTTAATTTTAACCATGAACTCCGTCCCTCTCACACCGGCAAGGGCCGTACTGGTCCTGACTTGAAACTCCTCCTCTTTAGCAAGTTTACTAACCTTGGCTAGAATTTTCCCTTTATTAAGTTTCATGCTGACTTTATTTTGATCTTCCTGAAGATGAACCGTTTGCACAAGCAGCTCGGTATTTTCCTGTATACGAATAATTCCAAAATCAGAAAACTGAACCTCACAAAAGGAGTCATCTTCGGTTTTAATAATGTTTCCAAGCTCAACGAAATCCTCAACATCAAGGTTCTCAAATTTCTCACCTTTATTTATAGAAACAAACCCGGATGAAAAGGTAACAACCCCCTGCGTGTAAACTACAGCCTCTTCTTCAGCTTCCGGCTCAATCTCAGCTTCTACCACCTGCTCCTCAGATTCGGATATTTCTTCTATAACTTCAAACCCTTTAAATTGATCCTCTTTCTGACAGCTGTATAGAAACATGGCCAGGGCTGTTAAAGAGGACACAATAAAAGTTAATGTTTTCTTTGTCACCGGCTTTACCTCTTTACTAATAGGATATCTTTTACCACCCTGAATTTAACCACTATATATAATATAGACCAATAATCTGGAAAAATCCATACATCGGTAGAAGTAATTATAAAATGCCGTGACTATATACATTGTTGATAACTCCTAAAATTACGAACACTTAAATTCTTGACTTAAATGTACAATTGTGATAACATTCAAATATAATGTCTAACGGAGGTGGTTGTGCTAAAATCAATCTTTAATACAAAACGGTCAATACTTATTCCCTGCACAATCTTTGTTCTTATTGTAATTCCCTGTATAAATTTATTGGGCGAGGACAGTTACATTCCTAAAGACCCGGTTTTCGCAAGACGGGTCGCACTTCTTACGGGTATAGGAGCACCGCTCGTATTTGGATATGCTGGCCTGATGTTTAATTTCGCAGAACCTCAAAATTTGAGTTATAGCCAGATAGTATTAGCGAATAACCTGATTACCTGGATGGGGTTATTGACGCCGCCTGTTGGAAATCTATACGCGGGAAGACTCCATAAAATTGTTTTAATTACATACGGTGCCTCAAATGTCTCCTGGCTGTTAGGTTCTATTATATATTACAGACAGGGACTCACGCATGAT
>DAOVJS010000195.1 GCA_030673105.1 Spirochaetota bacterium | reverse complement strand
TCCTCCATTGCAATGCTATATTAACAAACCTATGTTTAAATAAATACTTTGCAGGCAATTAAAAATGATGTCTTTCCTGAGATCTAAAGAAAAAGAGTTAAGCTGAAAAGTAAAAATATTATAAACGAGTTTACAAAAACACACAATCGATTTTTAAAACATACACTCCCGCCCCATACATTAAACTTTTTAAAACATACTTTCCAGACCTGTACACCAAACCAGCTCTGCTCTGTCATCTTCATCATGTACACTAAGTCGCGCTATAACCACTTGATTATTTCCATAATAAAGTAGATATTATACCTATCATAAATTAAATCAGGAGCCGATGATGAATAAACTGAAAAAATATCAGAAGCTGAAGAATGAAATTCCGGAAAAATCTCTTGCGTGGAGAATTTATGGCCAGGGAATGGAAACTTTCGGAGATAACAAACAACCGGTTGAAATATCAATACCGGAACCAGCCGATGATGAAATCCTTGTCCGTAGCGACGCGGTAGGGCTCTGCTTTTCAGACACAAAAATCATCAAGTTCGGAATCAACCACCCCCGGATTCAGGGAAGAGATTTAAAAAAGAACCCTGTAATACCGGGACATGAAGTAGCGCTCACCATTATCAAGGCGGGGAAAAACCGAAAAAATGACTATAAACCGGGGGGAAGATATATTATTCAGGCCGACGCTTACTACAAGGGAAAGAGCATTTCTTACGGCTATGTACTGCCAGGCGGCCTGAGCCAGTATGGGATACTGGGAAAAGAAATTCTTGACGGGGATGCCGGAAGCTACCTAATCCCCATTAAAAATAAAGACGCCAGTTACAGTGAAGTTGCTCTTGTTGAGCCATGGGCATGCGTTGTGGCATCATACAGGATAAAACACAGGGACGGTATCAAAAAAGATGGAAACCTTCTCATCATAGGAACAGGGAGAGATGAAATAGACTGGCAATTTGAAAACCTTCTTCATAAAAGACTGCCGAAATCAATTATTTTTGTGAACACGGGCCAGGCCATAAAAGAGATAATCTCTCAGATCATTTCTGCCAGCACAGCGTTACCTCCTTCTAAACCTGTTGAAGTTCATGAAGAGAGCGCATCTAACTCCAATGCGGTCCCTTCATTAATTAAAACCCTCGTGGAAAAATATACAGAGGGAAAGGGGTTTGATGATATCATTATTCTCGGGGATATCGATACTAAAACAATCACAACCGCTGCTGACAGCATATGCGCGTACGGAATCCTGAATTATATGGCTTACACCAGAGAACCGCATCATGTCAATATCGATGCCGGCAAAATACACTATGACAGGATTTCTTTTATAGGGAGCCTCCAAAATGATGTAAACAGCCCCTATATGGAGAATCTTGATTACAGTCTTAAGGGGGATTCTGTCATCCTTTTTGGAGCAGGGGGACCAATGGGCCAGATGCATGTACAGCTTGTTCTGGAAAACCCCAATCCACCTAAAATAGTTATCGCAACCGATATAGCGGGTGAAAGGCTCGATGTTCTTAAGGAAAAATTTGAACCCCTGGCAAAGAAGAAAGGGATTGAGTATTACGCTCTGAATCCGAATGATTTTGCAAGCACGGATGAATTCAGGAAGGAAATATTCAGGCTCAATAAAAAAATGCTCTTTGATTATGTTATATGCCTCGCGGCAATCCCCGCTGTTATTGAAGATGCGGCTTCCTACCTGGGGCAAGGTGCAATCTTCAACATATTTGCCGGAGTATCAAAAGGAACAATTGTAAATTTCAATATTAAAGAAGTTGCAACAAAATCAGTAAGATATATTGGCTCAAGCGGATCTTCATTAAGCGACATGGAATATACATTGAGAAAAGTTGAAAACGCTGAACTCGAGACCAACAGCTCTGTAGCCGGTATTTCAGGGATGAACGATGTCTGGGATGGAATTGACGCGGTTCGGACAGGCAGTCTTCCAGGGAAGATCATTGTATATCCGCACATTAAGCATCTGGATTTAATTTCTCTTAAGGAGCTAAAGGAAAAATATCCAAAAATCGGCGCTCAACTTTCAGATAACGGTAAATGGACAAAGGAGGCGGAAGACGCGCTTCTGAATGAGATGCTCGATCTTGAATAACCGTTGTGAATTGAGAGTCACAAAACGTGCTGTTCAACGAGATGCTCGATCTTGAATAACCGTTGTGAATTGAGAGCCACAAAACGTGCTGCTCAACGAGATGCTCGACCTTGAATTATCAGCGGTTAAGTGCCACATATAATGCCCGCAAAATATATATTTCATTTAAGGATCAGTAAGTATACAGGTCCCAACGGACTTTCAAGAGATATGATCTTAAAAAAATATATTTAAAATAAGGGAACTTACATGAGTGAAAAGAAATACAGGGTAACTTTTGAGCCTGAAGGTAAAAGTGTCTATGTCCTGGACGGAACAACCATTTATGAAGCCACAGACGAAGCAGGCATCATAATCAAATCGGAATGTGGGGGTGTAGGTACCTGTGGAAACTGCAAGGTTATAGTAATAAAGGGTGACTATGAGCAAACGGGCTCAGAACGGTTCCTCACTGATGAGGAAATGAAAAAAGGCCTCCTGCTCGCGTGCAGGACAAAAATAAAGAGTGATATGGTAATCGAAATTCCTCTAGCGAGCCGGTTGTTCGAGCAGAAAATACTCACCGAAGGACTGGAAAAGGAACTGAAGCTGTCACCGAATGTGCGAAAAATCTATTTAAAGGTCGACGAACCGACACTCGAAGATCCGCGCGCGGATCTTGACCGGATCTGGGACGGTCTGAAAAAAATATCATGCAATCCGAAGATTCCCGTTGATATTCTGAGAAGGCTGCCGGACAAACTCAGAAAGGGGAATTTCAGTGCTACTGTTGTTCTTAATGCGGATGAGATAGTCGGCATAGAAACCGGAGATAAATCCGACAAAAACTACGGTGTAGCGTTTGATATAGGTACCACAACTGTTGTCGGATACCTTCACGATCTCAATAACGGAAAACAGCTCTCTGCGGCTGCACGGACAAACCCCCAGACGAGTTACGGTGATGATGTCATTACAAGGATTGATTACACTAACACACATAAGGACGGCCTGGATGAACTTCATGAGCGTATTGCCTCATGCATGAATGACATAATAGTCGAGCTGGCAAATGATTCAGGTATCGATAAAAAGTTCATATACGAAATCACAACAACAGGCAATACAACGATGAACCACCTCTTCCTGAAGCTTAATCCTAAGTATATCGCCTTAAACCCCTATGTCGGTGTTTTGAGGTCAAACATAGAAACCCGGGCACGGGAATTAGATATACATATCAACAGGTACGGAAAGATATACTCAATGCCGAATATAGCGGGCTTTGTCGGCGGAGACACTGTTGCCGTTATTCTCGCGTCCGAAATACACAAAAGTGATAAACTAAAATTCGCGATTGATATCGGGACAAACGGCGAACTTGTTATGGGAAACCGCGAAAGATTAGTATCATGTTCCACCGCGGCAGGACCGGCCTTTGAGGGAGCACGGATAACCTATGGAATGAGGGCAAGTGACGGTGCTATCGAAAAGTTCGTAATTAATGATAGTGATATTGAAATCAATACCATAGGCAACGCAAAACCAATAGGTTTATGCGGCACAGGACTGATAGACGCCATCGCGGAACTAAGAAAGAGAAATATTATCATTCGACAGGGAAAGCTGCTGAAAAGGGATGAGCTTCCATCCGAATTACCGGATTTTATACATGAAAGGATTATTTCACATGAAAAGTTCGGGACCTCCTTCATTCTTGTACCCGGAAGAGATTCACAAACAGGCGAGGATATTCTCCTGACACAGAAAGATATACGTGAAACACAGCTCGCGAAGGGTGCTATCTACGCGGGATACCAGATACTGAAAAGCATCCTTGGAATAGCGGATGATGACATCACCCAGGTCCTGCTCGCCGGTGCATTCGGTAATTACATCAGAAGAGAACAGGCCAAGTGGATCGGGCTCCTCCCCGATATTCCAACGGAGAAGATCAGATTCATTGGAAATGCTGCCGGAGTGGGAGCAAAAATGGTATTACTTTCCAAAGAGCTCCGGGAAGAGGCATGCCGGATATCACAGAACACAGAGTATATAGAACTCGCTGTACGGTCTGATTTTCAAAAAGTCTTTACCGACTCAATGTTCTATCCTGAGTGCATGACATGCAAGTAGTATGTATTGACAATACAGGATTTTTTCTGTATTATATATACAGGTGGAAATTCCAATGAAAAGGTTAAACATTACTTTACCGGAAGAATTAACTCG
>DAOVJS010000218.1 GCA_030673105.1 Spirochaetota bacterium | reverse complement strand
TCCGCACCCTGTAAAAGCCATTGGTTGTATGTTCCTCACCTGCCTCATCAAAGAGACCGTTCTGACCTTTTATGCGGTCACCCTGTACAGAAGCACCATATTCCATGGCACTCTCAATATTTTCAAGGAGTGTTCTTTTATTTTCTCCAAGCTGGTCCGCCGCCCCGCTTTTTACAAGACTTTCAATCACGCGCTTGTTTACGAGCCTTAAATCAACCCTTGATGTAAAATCAAAAAGGGATTCGAATATGCCATTCGCATACTCGCCGATAATTATTCTGGCAGCGTTTTCTCCCACATTTTTAATGGCCGCGAGAGCATAGTTTATAGAATCTCCATCTACTTCAAACATTACACCGCTTCTATTGATATCCGGAGATCGCACAATTATTTTCATCTCCCTTGCCTCATTTATATACTGAGCGATTTTATCGGTATCGTTCAGCTCCCCCGATAAAAGTGACGCAAGGTAGTGCAGCGGAAAGTGCACTTTTAAGTATGCAGTCTGAAAGGCTAAAAACGCATACGCCGTTGAATGCGACTTGTTAAACCCGTATCTCCCAAAAGTTTTAATCATCTCAAATATTTCTTCCGCTTCCTTTTCATTTACTTTATTGCTCATCGCGCCATCGATGAACTTTTCCTTTGCTTCTTCCAGAATCTCCGGTTTCTTCTTCCCCATGGCCTTACGGAGGTTGTCAGCCTCGGCCATTGAAAAACCGCTGATAACCCGGGCGATTTCCATAACCTGTTCCTGATAAACGATCACTCCATAAGTCTCTTTTAATATACTTTCCAGCTTCGGGTCTTTATAATCTATCGGTTTTCTTCCATGTTTTCTTTCAATGAACTCATCAACCATCCCCGAATCAAGCGGACCAGGCCTGTAGAGTGCGAGAATTGCTATTATATCATCAAATCTATTGGGAACGACCCTCTTTAAGAGATCCTGCATTCCACTGCTTTCGAGTTGAAATATACCCTGGCTTTTTCCACTTGAAAGCAGGTTATAAATTTCCTTATCATTCAATTCAGGATTATCCAGGTCCGGTACCGGCAGGCCGGCCACTTTAATACTCTCGAGGCAGCGCTTAATCACAGTAAGGTTTTTCAGCCCCAGAAAATCCATTTTTATAAGTCCGACTTCTTCCAGGTATTTAGCCTGGAATTGAGTGGAGATAACTCCGTTTTTTGGATCTTTGTAAAGCGGGACAATGTTTGTTAACGGTACAGGAGAAATTACAACGCCCGCGGCATGGGTAGAAGGGTGTCTGACCAATTTTTCCAGTTTTTTAGAAATTTCAAATAGTTTCTTGATTTCAGGGCTCTTTTTTAATGTTTTGGCAAGTTCACTTGACGTCTTGAGCGCCTCTTCAATAGTAATATCATGTCTTAGCGGGATCATCTTCGCGATAACGTCAGCATCTTTTGGCTGAAAATCCATAGCCCGGGCAACGTCTCTCACCACCGCCCTGGCTTTCATTGCACCAAAGGTTATGATCTGCGCGACTCTGTCATCCCCGTACTTATCACGAACATATTGAATAACCTCATCCCTTCTATCCCCGTCAAAATCAATATCAATATCCGGCATGGATATTCTGGATACGTTCAGAAATCTCTCAAACAGCAGGCCATACTCCAGTGGATCGACATTGGTTATTCCGAGAGCATATGAAACAATTGAACCCGCGGCGCTTCCTCTCCCGGGCCCAATTGAGATTCCCCTGCTTTTTGCAAACCTTATAAAGTCCCATACAATGAGAAAATAGGTGCTAAAGCCCATAGATTTAATTACCTCAATCTCACTATTGACCCTTTCCCTTACTTCATCACCTATCTCCCTGTACCGCTTATTTAATCCCTCCTGGGTGAGTTTAAGAAGGTAAGATTCAGCGCTGTACCCTTTCGGGATTGGAAAGTGAGGTAAATGGAACTTACCCAGATCAAGCGAGAGGTTGCATTTCTCGGTAATCTCAAGTGTATTCCGGATTGCTTCCGGCGTATCTGAAAACAGCGAGGTCATTTCTTCAGGAGATCTGAAATAAAACTCCTCTGATTTGAATTTTAATCTTTTAGTCTCATTTATCAATTTTCCAGTTTGAATGCATAGAAGTACGTCATGATATTCGGCATCGCTCCTTTCCAGATAGTGAATATCATTGGTTGCCACAACTTTTATCTTCATCTCTTCAGCAAGCGTAAGGAGGCCGCGGTTAACAAGCTTTTGTTCATTAATGCCATTATCCATTAGCTCGAAGTAAAAATCATCTCTCCCAAAAATATCAATGTAATCACCGGTCTTTTCCCTTGCTTTATCTATCCTGTCGGCGATAAGAAGAGAGGGAATTTCACCTCCTAGACAGGCACTCATACAGATGAGTCCTTTTGAGTGATCAGCGAGCAGCTCTTTATCAATCCGCGGCTTATAGTAGAAACCCTCCAGGTAAGCCTGAGAAGAAAGGTAGAGAAGGTTTTGATAACCTTCTTCATCCTTTGCAAGTAGAATGAGGTGGTAGGGTTTTTCTCTTGTGCCTCTTTTCCTCATTGAGCCGGCCGCAAGATAAAACTCCTCCCCAATAATAGGTTTAATCCCGCTATTAACTGCCTTATTGTAAAACTCAAGTGCACCAAACATGTTTCCATGATCCGTTAGAGCGAGAGCAGGCATCCTGTAATGTTTAGCACTTTTTATTAAATCACTGATCCTCGTTGCTCCATCAAGGATCGAATATTCCGAATGGGTATGAAGATGAACAAAAGGCGCGTGCTCCATAACAACCCCTTTAAAAGTGAATATTTTTCATGAAAATTGTATTTGACCCGGTCGAATTTAGAATATCCTACACCTCAATTTCAAGGCCTTCACGGGCAAAAAATACTTCCATGTTATGACTCTTTATTTTTGCTACTCTCTTTTTAATCGCCCTTTCTAAAGCATCGAACTCATCATCCTTCCTTGTAGGTTCATGATGAAATAGGGCGAGTTTTTTAATGCCCTCTTTTATACAACTGTACAGGACATTCTCCATTGGTGAATGTCCCCATCCTAACTTTGACGGCATATATTCCTTATTGGTGTACTGCGCATCATGTACCAGAAAATCCGCTCTCCGGATAAAATCCATTACTCGCCTGTTATTTTCCTTAGCAGCCCTTTCACCCTCCTGTTTTGCAATTTCATCATAATCATCATCATCAGGGTCTGCATCAAAAAGGTTCCTGAACGGCTCATGGTCATATGCCGTGACAAAAACGGCTCCGTCAGCTTCAATTTTATATCCAAGATCAATTATAGGATGGTTCAATATTTTGGTAGTTATTTTCACATCATCGTAAAGATTAAATGACTTTTCTGTTAATATTTCATACGAAATATCAGCGGCAAGTTCATCGGCCCGCATGGGAAAATAGTTATAAGACATCTGCAAAGCGAAGATATTTTCAAGGCCTTCGTCTCCAATATTAACAGGGCCGTGAACCCTTATCTTATTGCCGGGAATGAAAATGGGTGTGAAAAAGGGGAACCCCATGATGTGGTCCCAGTGCGTGTGGCTTAAAAAAAGGTCTATGTCCAGCGGTCCTTTCTTCATATCATGTTTTACAAGCCTGTTACCAAGTGCCCTTAT
>DAOVJS010000231.1 GCA_030673105.1 Spirochaetota bacterium | reverse complement strand
GTAGTTTCTAGTGCCACCTCTGAGTTTAAAATAGCTTATTACACCTTTTTTATCCAACAAAAATCCCTCAATCTTGAAGTTTATCTAACCGGTCTTCAAATCGTACAGTTAAAAAATCATTCAAGGTAGATTCTCTCACCCGTCTCCGCTGATTTCAAACCGGCATCCAGAACCTGCATTCCCTTCATTCCGTCATAAAAATTAGGTTCTATATTGATATCTTTATCAATCGCGTCAAGAAGGTCCACCGCCGCATGAACAAACTCATGCTCCCAGCCGATTATGTGCCCCGGCGGCCACCAGTGCTCAATATATGCATGCACCGGTTCCGTGGCAAGTATTGTCCTGAATCCCTGTGAATAATCAGGGTCTTCAAGAGAAAAATACTGAAGCTCATTCATTCTTTCAAGATCGAATATCAGACTTCCCCTGCTTCCATAAAGTTCAAAATAGTTATAATTTTTTCGCCCGGGGGCGAATACAGTACTATCGAATGATCCGATTGCTCCGTTTTCAAACTCCGCCAGCATGAACGCGGCATCCTCAACAGTAACCTTACCCTTCTGCGTTCCCTTCACGGCCCCCTTGAACGTACCTGAAACACTTTCATCAGGCAGAGGCCTCTCCTCTATAAACTGAGCCGTCATAGCGTTTACACTCTTGATCTCTCCCACCAGAAACCGCGCGAGATCAACGTTGTGGGAGTTGATACTGCTCTGGGGTCCGGAACCGGCTATTTCCTTTCTGAGATGCCAGGTGAGTGGAAAATTCGGGTCCACGATCCAGGACTGCAGATATGCCCCCCGCCAGTGAAATATCCTGCCGATCTTTCCCTCATCAATGAGCCTCTTCGCCAGCATCACCGCGGGGCACCTTCTGTAATTGTGATTCAGATAGTGTTTAATCCCGTTTTTCTCTGCAGCCTCGTACATCTCTTTTGCCTCTTCATAGCTGTTTGCCAGAGGCTTTTCACAAAAAATATGTTTACCGGCCTTTGCCGCTTCAATCGCAATGTCATGGTGAACATTCGGAGGCGTCGCGATGTCCACTATATCCACATCATCCCTTTGGACCATTTTTCTCCAGTCAGTTTCGATCTCCTCCCACCCCCAGTTATCGGCAAATTCCTTCAACTGTTCCCTGTTCCTTCCGCAGGCCACCTTCATTACAGGTTTAATGTTTAGATCAAAAAAGTACTGAGCGGTTTTCCAGGCATTGCTGTGGGCCTTACCCATAAACTTATAACCGATAATACCAATGTTTAATGTTTTCATTTTAAACCCCTTTCAAGCACTCTTGATAAGATACCCGTGCCACTTGATTTATTGAAATATAGGCAAGTAAACTTATCAATCATTTTGAGATTTTATTAATCGCCTCGTTATTCGTATTTCAGCATTAAATTATGGTACAAAAGCCCGAGACGGGAGGATGACCAGAATATTAACAGATAAAACCATTTACTGACACTCAGGCCAAATACTACTCCTCCACGGCCTTTGCTATTCTTTTCAGCTCTTTGATGCTTTTTTCAACCGCTTTATCCTCATCATTGTTGTAGTCCGGGTGCAGGAAATCAATTTCCACAGCCAGAAATCCCTGATAATCATTTTCCTTTAAAATTTGGGCAAGCCTCCGGTTATCTACAAGCCCATCACCGACAGGAGCACAGGAAAAAAAGTACCACTCATTCACGGACACACCTTTCTGAGGTATCAAATCCTTCACGTGCGTCGCGTAAACGTACTTTGCCAGCTTTTTCATCCCCTGGACCGGGTCATCCAGAAGACGAAGAAAATTACCTGTATCAAAATTAATACCAAGATAGGGCGAATCAACATTTTTTAAAATAGTAAGCATCTCATCAGAATCAAAATCCAGGTGATTTTCAACTGCCATCCTGACATCGTGTTTTTCAGCAACCCTGACAGCGTCTGAGAACATTTTTGAGAGCCGCTCGATCTGAGGCCCATGAGGTTCAAACCTGAACGCAAGACTGCTTCCTACCACGCGCATTACTTTAGCGCCGATATCCACTGCATATTCTATGTTCTTGATCATATCATCATAGGCTTTTTCGTTCTTCCCGCCTTCAAGTCCATCGGGGTGACCCCATGCCCATACACAATCAAGATTATATTCATCTAACATTCCTCTTATACCGGTAAGATATTCTCTATCATAACGGGGCACAAAGCATGATTCAATAGAAACCCCGTCTACCTCAAGCTCCCTGGCCCTCTTTAAAAAATCCTCAAGTTTCATTTTTCTCTCAGGCGCGACCTGTTCAGGGTAGACCTCCCCAAAAAACCTATGATAACAATAACTGTCAATACCTACTTTCATCATCAGCCCCTCCAGTATTTAAAAAATATTCAGGCTGTCCCGTAACATATACAATGACTATTGACATAAAATATACTGTATAAAATCAAGCATAAAAAGCACAATCTGTTGTATGGGGCAGCCTAATAAGAGGTTGTGGGACAACCTCTATTAGAATCTATTTTACGGCTCCTGTCAAATAATTTCTTCAGGCACTCCTTTTTTCAGCGACACGTTTGCCGCGACAACCGCCTTTACAGCCGCAAGTCCGTCATGGCCGGTCACAAGAGGCCGGGTTCCCTCTGTGACGCACTCAATAAAGCTTTTCATTTCATTTATATAAGCGTCTCTAAACCTGTTCCTCCAGCTCCTGAAAGAACTCCCTTTAATCGTTCCATTTATATCACAGGTAAGGAGAGCTTCACCTTTAATCTCGCCGATGCTAATGAGCCCTTTTGTTAATACGATCTCTGTTCTTGCGTCGTACCCGTAATCAGCGGGACAGGTACCGTCAATTGTACCGATAACATCATTCTTAAACCTTACAGTACAAACAACATTATCGTAAAAGTCGGGATATTCATTTTTGAGATTTAACACCTTCCTGTTTACCGCTTCAGCATAAATC
>DAOVJS010000131.1 GCA_030673105.1 Spirochaetota bacterium | reverse complement strand
CCCGGAATGCAGATCAAGATAGGTGGTGAAGCCGAAGAGAGCCAGAAAGCATGGTTAAACCTCCTTTTTTCGTTCCTGGTCGCGTTTATCGGAATATATTTCCTTCTCGTTCTTCTCTTCAATTCCTTTTCCCAGCCTGTACTCGTTCTTGTAGCCATACCCTTCGGGATCGTGGGGGTGATAATAGCCCTGGCCCTGCACAACGAGCCTCTCACTTTTCTGGTAATGATAGGCGTGATCGGTCTTGTGGGTGTTGTTGTGAACGACTCGCTTGTCCTTGTAAGCCGCATAAATAAGCTGAGTAAAAAAAGGCCTGCCGGAAAATTGAAGAAACGGGAGCTTCGGGAGCACAATCTCCGGATTATAGCTGAAGGTACTTCCGACCGGCTGCGGGCAATACTCCTGACCACGCTCACGACGGCTGCGGGCCTTTTGCCTCTCGCCTATGGGATCGGAGGGGAATCATTGTGGATGTCCCCCATGGCTCTCGCACTGGGTTACGGGCTTATTTTTGCCACCCCGCTTACACTGGTCCTCATACCATGTATGTACGCGATAGGAATTGATCTGAGGAAAGTTTTTTCACGAAAGAAATAATTGAGGTTGTCTCACAACCTCTTATCAGACTAAAGTTACTGAGTAGTTATAGAATGAAGATAAGAGGAATCAACTATGAACAGAACAGAATGTGCGGTGGACTGTTTTGCCCGGGGGTTCAACTGCGCCCAGTCTGTTTTTTCAACCTATTGTGAAGAGTTTGGTTTGAGCTCTGAAAAGGCGTTGAAAATTTCCACGGCTTTTGGCGGAGGAATGGGGCACATTGGAGAAACATGCGGAGTTGTGACCGGAGCGTTTATGGCAATAGGGCTGAAATACGGTAGAACAAGAACTGAGGATTTAGAAGCAAAAGAAAAAACATACGCCCTTGTTCAGGAGTTCACGCACAAATTTAAGTCGATCTACGGATCTGTCAGATGTAAAGATCTGATAGGGTGTGATTTGAGTACAGACAAGGGAATGGGGACAGCGATTGAAAAAGATCTATTCAACATTCTCTGTGTAAATTTTGTGTCCGATGCCGTTAAAATACTTGAACAGCTTTTATATTGAAATTGATCTAAGGGTAAAACTGTGGAATACGATACATTTACAAATCTGTCAGAAGAGTATATTAAAGGACAGATATTAAAGGCCTATGATAAGTATAATCTTAGAAATAAAAGACTCCTTGTCATCATTCCCGATAACACCAGAACCGCGCCTATAGATGTATTTTTTAAATTATTTTATGAGATTTTCGGCAGGGAAGCGGCGAAATTGGATTATCTGATTGCGCTGGGAACTCATCCTCTTCTAACAGACGAAGAAAAGCTTAAAAGGGTTGGAATAGAAAGGCGTGATAAAGAGCGGATATATAAAAACGTCAGGATCATGAACCACAGATGGGATGAAAAAGGGACATTTGTTAACATAGGCGCAATCGATGAAGATGAAATGAATGACCTGACCGGAGGTCTTCTCAGGGAGAGGGCGGAAATTTCATTGAACAGAATCATATTTGATTACGATACGGTGATAATTCTCGGTCCGGTATTTCCTCATGAGATTGCAGGTTTCTCAGGTTCAAATAAATACCTCTTTCCGGGGATTTGCGGCTGGAATTTTATTGATATTACGCACTGGCTTGCAGCGTTAAGGACAAACTTAAAAACAATTGGCAATAAAGACACGCCGGCAAGGAGACTTATAGACAGGGCCGCTGAGTTTGTGAATGTTCCAATTATTTATTTTAATCTTGTCACTGATGATGAAGGATTAAAAGGCCTCTTTGTAGGCAGCGACAGCAGCGCGTGGGCTGAAGCCGTTAAACTGTCCTCAAGAATAAATATCCGATATTTGAGCAGGCCTCTCAAGAGGGTCTTATCAATCCCTTCGATCAAGTATGACGATTTCTGGACAGGTTCAAAGGCATTCTACAAAGTAGAGCCGGTAGTTGAAGATGGAGGTGAAATAGTTGTCTACGCCCCCCGCATAAAACAGTTTTCAATCACCCACGACAATATTATTGAAAAACTGGGATTCCATATAAAGGAATATTATTTAAACAATATGAGTAAATATAGGCGGTTTCCAAGGGCTGTCATGGCCCATACCACTCTGGTCAAGGGGACAGGTGTTATGAAAGAGGGCGTAGAGTTGCCCCGGATAGATATTGTTCTGGCCACGGGCATTTCAAAAGATAGATGTGACAGGGCAAACTTAAAATATAAGAGCCCGGATGAAATAAATATACCTCAATGGGAAAACAGAGAGGATGAGGGGACAGCTGTAATTCATAATTCCGGAGAAGTGCTGTTCAAAATTAAATGAGTGTTCATGCCAAAAATCCATTAACACAGTATCAACCATCTCAGACGGGATTTACTACGGTGAAGCTGAGAGCGCAACTGAAGAGATGTGAGCTTTTCTATTTTTGTTTCCAAAGTGCAGGGTTAGTTTGTTTCAACCACTGTACGGTTTCCTGAAAACCTTCTTCATATTTTACAGGTGGGACCCAACCCAGAAGACTTTCTGCTTTTTTAATTGAGAATCTCAATCGCGAGCCCAGATTTTTTACTATATATTTAGTTAAAAGGGGGCGTGTTTTCTTTCGGCACACTTTCCAGGTGAATTCCATTATACAGGACGCAGCAAAGGCACTCCAGTAAGGAATATGAAAGACCGGCTTTTTCTGGCCGATGGCATCTGCTATTCTTGCTGAAAAGTTCTGAAAAGTGTCGGATATTCCATCATGGACCAAAAAGCCCTGTCCGACTGCGTTTGGATGTTGTGAAATGACCATTAACAGATCAACAACATTTTTAACATATGCGGGCCATATAATCACATTTTTTCTCCAGAAAATCAATTCCCCTTTTAAGATGGCATCCGCAATAGAAGGGACAAAGGTAGTATCTCCCGGGCCATACACCCAGCATGGATATGCAACGCTCACCGGCAGCCCTTTTTGACCATACTCATGTACGATTTTGGCTGCTTCTAACTTAGTGTCCGCGTAAGGCTCCCGCCAGTGTTTGTAATCGAAAGATTCATCTATAACAACATCCTCCACAAGCCCAAAAACGTCATTGGTGCTCATTTCGATCAACCGTTCAATACCGTTTTTAAGGGAAGCTTCACAGATATTTCTAGCTCCCTCAATGTTGACCTGTTCAAATAATGTTTTGGGTGCCCAATCCGTAACAATTGCGGCCAGATGATAGACAATTTGCACCCCCCTTACTGCTTCCTTGACATCACGTTGTTCACGGATATCACCATAAATTACCTCAATACTGTTTGATTGCATCTCTGAGGCTTTTTTATCACCAGAGAGTGCTAAAATACGCACTGCGTGACCTTCTTTTAAATTTTTCTCGACCAGATGGGAACCGATAAACCCTGTTGCGCCTGTTATGAGGACTTTTTTCATTATAATCACTTCAAGAATCGTTAAAAAAAGATCTATATTGGAATACCCTTGAATTTTTTAAAATAAAAGTAGATCAAGTTTATGTACATTCATTTATCTTTTCCTTGTACATCTGAAACCTGGCCCCGACTGTAATTTGTGTCTCTCCATCGTATTCAAGAACAAACGGAACTGATGAGCAAACTTTAATTTTTTTAACAGACCTGGTAATAATATTAGACAATGCTTTTTCTTTTCCCTTGCTCAATTTCACAAAGCCCCGCACAAGCCCCATCTTGGAATAATCATAAAGGATCTTCACCATAAAATTTCCGTTATCTTTAGGAACATCCTCATTAAAGTGAATGAATCCACTTATGTAAGGTGTCTTTGAAATAGCCAGATAGCTCGTATTGTGCTGAAGTCTCTCTATGTCATCTAGAATTAATTCAAAGGGTATATTTTGATAGGACAGAAGCGTTTTGAAAAAAGTGTAAATAATTGCCAGGTTTGTGCTTCGTTTTTTGATAAGGTTTATAATCAACCCGCCCGAATTAAAGTGTTGATTCCCCCTCGCCACGATCCCGGCACTTGCGCTGACAAGAAAATATTTCTCTCTTTGCTGACCATTTTGGTCAGTATAATAAACTTCACCAACATCCCGCAATATGGATTTTGTATCGTTTAAACGTACAGGGACGCCCTGTATTTTCTCTTTAATAGGTTTATGGAAATCATTACTTGAGCCCAACCCAACCGCACCCAGAGTAAACTCAGACAATGGATTTTCGCCTTTATTTTCGATGATCGTATTGATTAAAAGATTTATACCGCCATCTCCTCCGGCGGAAATAAATATTCTGTCGCCTTTTTCTACAAGATTCTTGATCAGCTGTTTGGCGCTGTGTTTGTCCCTGGAAAAATAAACATTAAAAGGCCCGAACCGGGCTTCAAGAGATGGAGATATTTTTTTCCAGAAATCGATCCCTTTACCGCCTTTGCAGTATGCATTCACTATGACGGAGCTCACATGATTTTTCATACAGCTACACCTGGCTCTTTTCTGGCCGCGATATTAAAGCCAGCTCGAAAAGTATATATAGGAAAGCTATTGGAAATATCCTAATAGAAACACTCCCGGCCCCAATCCAGTGACAATGATTATCCGATCAGCCTATTTTCACAAAAACGAACTTTTCAAAAGGTACTTGACAGAATAAACAGTGCTACAACCAGACCTTACGAGTCAAGGATAAAAAACAGAATGTGTTGACAAAAAAATCCTCACATGGTAAAAAGTATTAAATACTAAAATTAAGTTTCAATTTATGAAACTTTTTGGCCTTATATATGAGCTCGATAGACAAGGTTTTTAGCATAATTAATATTTTAAAGAATAGCGGCGAATTAAAGCTGCAGGAGATCGCTGACAAATTATCATTGCATAAAAGTACGGCCCATCGATATGTGTCAGAGCTCTGTCGTAATAATTATTTAGAAAGAGATAATGAAACAAAGACATACCGACTGGGATTTAATTTTTTAGATATTGCAAGCTATATTATTGAAAACCTTGATATTAGAGAAAAAGCAAAGAAATCCATAGAAGAACTGAATGCTGTTACAAGGGAGACGATACATCTCGGTTTACTGCTGGGAGATCATGCCATTTATATTGAAAAAAAGGAGAGTTTACACTCGATCAGAATGTACTCACAGATTGGCAGGGTAGCGCCTTTACACTGCACCGGAGTTGGTAAAGCTATTTTAGCCTTTCAGCCCCCTGAATTTTTAGAAAAATTATTGGATTCCATTACATTCCATAAATATACGGAAAATACAATTATTACCAGGGAGCAATTACTAAAAGAGATTGATGTTATCAACAAAAACGGTTACGCAGTGGATAATGAGGAACATGAAAAAAATATTGGATGTATAGCAGCTCCCATATGGGATTATACAAAAAGAGTGGTCGCGTCTGTCAGTATTACGGCCATTTTGTACCGCCTGGAGATGGAAAGCCTCATTAAATATAAGCCCCTGATTCTTGAGAAAAGTTATGAGATTTCGAGAAGATTGGGATACGAAAAAAAATGAATATAATTGTCTAAATAGCAATTGTATATGTTAAGGGACAGCTTGAATTATATTCTTGATGCTGTAGAGAAGCGTTTATGAACCGTTACCAATATGTTTAAATTTGGCTGTCAGCCAATTAGATTTTTAATTAAAAAAGGAGGTTTATCATGAAAAGTAAAATCTTTATTATTACCATTCTTGCTCTGCTTTTATTGACAACCACTGTCTGGGCTGGAACGGGAAAGGAAACTCCCACGGTCAGAATCCTGGCGTTCGCCCAGGGGTTTGCGTGGCCGGAGCTTTTCGGGCCAAACGGCACGGAAAGGACAGAAACATTAGAGAAAATTGAAGAGGAAATTGGCTGTAAGATTGAGATCGAATGGGGAGATGAAACTGCTGTCCGGCAAAAAGTATTGACCGACCTCATAGCGCACACAGGACGGTACGATATTATTCTTTGCGGCAGTGCGGCAGGAATCCAGGCCTATGGGCATGGCGGGTTTTTAGAGCCTCTGGATAATTATTTTAAGCAGCACCGTTCCGAATATTTCGACTCTGATGATGTATTTGATAAATACCTTGACGCGAACAGGATGCCCCCGGGAGGCTCTCTGTACGCGCTTCCCTATTACTCATTCGGAGCAGGTATTATGTACAGGAAGGATATCTTTGACAAGTACGGCCTTAAACCGCCCAAGACTACCGATGAGCTTTTTGATGTTCTTGAAAAGTTAAAGCGAGGATTTGAAAGAGACGGAATCACAGATATGTATCCGGTCACAATGCGCGGGGCTCCGGGAGAAGAGCCTACTCTTGACCTTACAGGGTTCGTTTACGCGTATTCCGGATACGCCTCCTGGTTTGAAGGCGGGCTTGTAAAAGCCAGTGAGATCAAGGCGAAAAAAGCCAAACCGATTTTTACACATGATGATTTTAAGGCCGGTTTCAAAGCTTTTGTTGATATATGCAGGGATTACGGGCCTTCCGGTATCTCAACACACACATGGGTGGATATGATGAATATATACGCTGCCGGGAAAGCAGCAATACTCATGCCTTCCGCTATTAACGCGTATGCAGCCCTGGGGTTCACAGAGGACCCTGGTGTAAAAAACAGTACACGTTTTGCCAAAAGCCCTGTGGGTCCGGGCGGAAAACAGATTCAAAGTTTCTGGACCTTCTCAATGGGCATAAATAAGGATTCAAAAAATAAGAT
>DAOVJS010000144.1 GCA_030673105.1 Spirochaetota bacterium | reverse complement strand
TTTAATGAGAAGCACATTGATTACTACACATTAATCAACAGGCTGGAGAACAAGTATGGAGCATATACTGAGCTGACTCCGGAATGGAGAAAGTGGGCAAAGGATGAGGTTGAAGTTAAGGCGGAAAAACCGGCTGTTGTAAAGTATCTTGCGTTAAAAGAGTTCCTAAAAGCTGCTGGATTTAAAGTACAGGATGAAGATATTGAAGGCAAAAGGAAAGACAGAATCCTTGATGGGTTATAGGGTCAGGGTTTTAAGTCTCAGCTCTGTTGATATGTTTTTTAAATGTTGAATGGCCTGTTCCGAGAAATTTTTATTCCCCAGAATGAAGACTGTGTTATTTTGCAAAAGCGGTTCTTTTTCAACTAAAAATGTATTGGATAGTACTGATTCAGGCCATATTTTCGTTCCGGGAATCGGGGAAAAGTATGAAAGAAAAGGACTTGCACCAGAATCATACACAAAGTTGATTGATGCCTCCACATTTTTAGCTGTCTGTCCCGGAAGGCCGGCCATTATGTATACGCCGATATCTTTTTTTTTATAACCAGCTTCCCTCAAAAACACGACTGCTTTCCGAAAGTCTCTATTTGTTGTCTTATTCCCTGTTTTGTTCTGCAGCCTTCTGTTTGAAGTCTCAAAACCAATACGAATGGTTGTAACCCCCGCCTGAAAAAATAGCTCCGCGATCTTTTTTGTCATCAAACTGGAATGAATGCCGTTTGGCAGATGTATGGAAATTCCGGGATTCTCCCTGATAATGTTTTTTAAAATTGGAATAGTATGGTGCTCTGAATCGACAAGAAGGGCGTCATCATAAAACGCGATGTTGTTTACCCCTAAAATCTCTGTGTACCTCTTCATTTCTGAAATAATTGAAGAGGCACTCCTGCCTGAAAACCTGCTGCTTAGAATGCCGGAAGCGCAGTAACTGCAGGTATAAGGGCAGCCTCTCCTGGTTAAAATAGAAAAAAATCCGGCACCTTTCTGGAGCTCATGCAGAGGGTGCGGGTAATCTGAAAATGTTTCTATTGATGGGATGTATTTAAACCTTTTACAGGATATTTGTTCAATTAACCGCAGGAGTTTTGCCGGATTTTCATCAGTATAAACAAAATCGGCTGCTGACCTGTTTTTTGCGTGATCCGGGCACAATTTTGAATATATTCCGCCGAGGATTACAGGCACTTTATCACCATAAACCTCTTTTACCAGTTTAATTGCTTTGAAGACCCCGGGGTACCAGTATGTCATGATTGAGGTTACAAGGACAGCATCAGGCTTTTCAGCCGCATGGAGCCGGCTTATAAACTCCTCTTCATCAATGCCGTATACTGCATAGTTCCTCTTTATAAATGAGAGGCACTCCGGCTTTTGAATTACTCTCCGTATGTACTTTGAACATCCGTTTTTTTTCGGTCTGGGATCTGTTTCACGGACACTGGCAAGGCAGTTGATGTAGCTTATACGCGCACCCGCCTTCTTTAAAATAGACGCGATATACAATAATCCCAGTGGTTCTGCCCAAAGGTTATAGGCCGCAAAATCTATGATCCAGGGATTAATCAATAAAGTTGAAATATGGTTTTTCATATACTAAACTTAAAGAGTATTTTATACTATTTGAGGCTGTCTCGCAACCTCTGATTATTTGCGTGCGCCTTGGGGTTTAACTTTTTTTACATTTTTGGAAAAGTATATTACCTTTCAGCTGATTGCATTATTTAAGAAAAGGAAGAAGGGTTCATGAATTACAGTCAAAAAAATTATATTATGGACATGGATGGGGTGATTTATTTCGGGAACCATCTTATAGATGGGGCAAAGGACTTTATTGATAAGCTGAAAAAAAATAGAAATAAATTCCTGTTTCTTACCAATAATTCAAGTCAAACCCCCCTGGAGTTGAGCAAGAAGCTCGCCCTGCTGGGAATAGAAGTCTCTCCTAAAGAGATTTTTACTTCGGCTGTCGCGACGGCATTGTTCCTGAACAAACAGAAGAAGAACGGAAGCGCTTATGTGGTAGGCAGCAACGGGCTCTACAACGCCATCCATGATGTGGGATACCAGATAACCGAGTATAATCCTGATTATGTAGTGTTTGGTGAAACAAGGAGCTACTCTTTAGAAATGATTGAAAAGGCATGTAAGTTTATTATTGAAGGCGCACGGTTCGTTGGAACAAATCCGGATTTAACAGGGCCTTCTGATTTTGGCATTGTACCTGCAGTCGGATCACTGACAGCACCGATTGAACGGGCCACAGGCGTGAAACCGTACTTTATAGGCAAACCGAATCCCCTGATGATGAGATCAGCATTGAGTCGTTTGAATTCTCATTCGGAGAATACGGTGATGATTGGAGATAGAATGGATACGGATATCGTTGCCGGACTTGAAACAGGTCTTGAAACAATACTTGTTCTTACAGGGGTTACAAAAATAAGCGATGTGAAGCAATATCCATATCAGCCCAGCAGGATTTGCAACTCTATCAAGGATGTGTTAGATCTGTTTTAGATTTTTTAAGGGTTGAAAAACTTTCTCCGCTCTCTTGAGATCCTCTATTGTGTCTATCTCGACCCATTCTTTGTGTGATATTTTGAATACATGAAGGGCGGATTCTGAAGTGTACTCACTCAAAACTTCATCAAAAAGAATATTTACGTTTTTTTCATTCACAAATACTGTCAGCCATTGAGAAAAATGTTTTCCATAATCTGCCTGAATAACCATTATCCCCGATGACATGAAGTTCAAATTATCTATCCCGCCTTTTCTGTTTTTCAGGACATCAATGGATTTTATTTCATAATCCGGGCCTGTCGTTATTAAAATTTCATTGTCAGTCCCGTTATATTTTCCGGCTAAATAATAAGATCTCCCACCCATTCCTGTTAACGCATTCACGAGTGTTTCGGACCGGAAAAAAATATCCCCCTCAAGAAGAACAGTACCTCTTTTCATTATTTCCCTGGCAAGCCATAGTGAATACATATCGTTTGTTTTATTGTAGTGTTTATTATAGATATATTCAATTTTAATACCGCGATAACCTGTACCGATCACATCTTTTATGGCTTCGGAAAAATAACCGGTTACAATTACACAGCGCATTATGCCGATTTCCACTAAATTATCAAGCGCGTTTAACAGTATCGGAGTACCATTTATTTCAGTAAGGCATTTTGGAGCATGATCCGTGAGAGGTTTAAGCCTTGAACCGGTTCCTGCTGCAAGAATTATTGCATTTTCAATCATTCTTTTCCCGGGGAAAAGTACATTTTCAAGCAATATAATACGTGAACAAAAAAAGAGAAAGAGTAATATTGACTTTTAGTGAAATATCTCATAATCTTGATAATAGAAGGAGAGGCAGGACTGTTTGCTTCATGAAAACATTAAAGTTTTATATGATCAGAGAATTTATACCTCCGTATATAGGCAGTGTGGCGTTTTTTACCGTACTGCTGCTCCTTGAAAGGGTGATGAGCTTTATAGGCCTTGTTGCCCGCGGGTATGCGACAGTTGTCGATTTGATGGTACTGATCATTTACTCAATTCCTCCAACCATGGCTCTTACGATGCCGATATCAACAATTATGGGGGCCCTTATCTCTGTCGGCCGGATGTCGAACGACAGTGAGATTACTGCAATGCGGGCCGCCGGGATACGTCTCAGTTCAATTTTCCTTTCTCTTTATTTAGGGGGAATATTGATAGGAGGGATAAGTTTTTACTTCACTGACAGGATTGTGCCCATTGGAAATATTAAATTCAGGACCCTTTATCAGAAACTAACAATCGCGCGACCCGATATCTCGATAGAGGTACACAGTATAAACCCTCTCCCCGGCCAGTATACGCTGCTTGTGGATATGGTAGATGAAAAGACGGGCGATTTGATGAATGTTACCATTTTTGAGAGCAGGGAGGGTGAATATATAAAAACAATAACAGCGATGAAAGGATGGTTTCTAACGGAGGGTGCTGATGAAAATATTATTACGCTCAGGCTCATAAAGGGAACCATTATAGATCCGAAAGACAAAACAGGAGAGGAGTTTAACAGCACTCTTTTTAAAGAACTTGACCTGAATATCCCGGTAAAACAGCAAGAAATGAAGAATATTGTGAAAACACCGCGGGATATGAGTATGAAGGAATTAAAAGAAGGCATCGCCGGGCTTGAAAAAGGGACAAGAACCTATAATAGATACGTTATGGAATATCATAAGAAAATTGCCATACCCTTTTCCTGTCTGCTTTTTGTCTTTCTGGGAACCCCTTTTGCGGTTACGCGCGGAAGAAGCGGGAAGGGTATGGGTCTTGGAATAGGTGTGCTTATTATATTTTTCTACTACCTGGCTCTCCTCACACTTGAACGTATGGGAAAATCCGGGAAAATTGACCCGGCTCTTGCCATATGGGTGCCCAATATCATCTTTTCTATTTTCGGGAGCTTAAATCTTATTAAAAGAGGCAGGATATGAGGATATTTCCGGGAAAAACCTACTCATTTTTTGTCATGCGAGAGTTTATTAAAGCGTTCATTGTGTCAATTATATTTTTACTGGGGCTTTCGTTCATTGTCAGGTCAATACAGAATCTTGACATATTTAAGGAATTTTCATTTACTCAAATTATTTATCTAAGGATACTGCAGGCGCCTTTCATAATTATGAGGGAGTGTATGCTGGCATCATGTATGTTTGCTTCAGTGTATACAATGTGCAATCTTACAAAGAATAGAGAAATCCTGGCTTTGAGAAGCTGCGGGGTTAGTGTATACAGAATAATTTCACCACTGATACTGGTTGGATTTTTCATCGGTATCTTTTCGATTGCATTTGAAGATTTTGTCGTGGTAAAGAGCATTGTCGCGAGAGATATGTACAAGGATAAATTAAGAGGTCGAGATCCAAGGAAGTACTTTAAGGACAGGGGCAGTATGATCATTTTCGGAGAGAATAATATTATTTACAAGATTGACAGATATTCAGTAGAAAGCAAAATGATGGAAGGTGTAATGATTATTCAGAAAGACATAGAAAGTAATATTATAATGCGAATCGATGCTGAAAATGCACACTGGGATGGAGAAAGCTGGGTATTTAATGAGGGCGTTTTCCGAAGTTTTGACAGAAACGGGAATATAAGTGGGAGGGAGGTCTTTTCTGAATTGAAGACGAAAATCAGGGATGACCCTAAATACTTCGGGAAAGAGACGAGGAATATCATGAATATGACCCTGAAGGACGGTTATAAGTATATAAAGATGATGCGGAAGATGGGATTTAATTATAAGAAGTTACTTACAAAGTATCACAGAAGGATTGCAACATCTGTTACTTTCTTTTTAATTGTTGTTATGGGCCTGAGCCTCGGAAGTATGCCCTTCAAAAATGCTCTCGTTATCAGTTTCAGCATGACCCTGGGTATGGTTCTTGTTTTCTTTTTTATAATTGAGATTGGAAGTACTTTTGGGGGCCAGGGAAAAATACCGCCTGTAATCGGCGGATGGCTCGGGAACATAGTCTTTTTTTTCATTACTTTGTTTTTGCTGAGGAAGCTCAGGGTCTGATGGGACAGAACAGAATCGTTATCAGGGGAGCACGGGCTCATAATTTAAAATCAATTGATCTGGACCTGCCGAGAGATAAAATAATTGTTATTACAGGCCTTTCAGGATCCGGTAAGTCCTCCCTGGCATTTGACACTATTTACGCAGAGGGGCAGAGGAGGTACGTTGAATCACTTTCCGCCTATGCACGCCAGTTTCTGGGCCTTATGGAGAAACCGGACCTCGATTATATCGAAGGGTTATCACCTGCCATAAGTATTGAGCAGAGGACCACCCGCAAAAACCCCCGTTCGACAGTCGGGACCATTACAGAAATATACGATTATCTAAGGCTGCTCTTCGCGAGGGTCGGGAAACCGTACTGTTATAAATGCGGCAGGGAAATAAAAAGCCAGTCCGTTGATCAGATAGTTGACAGGATAATGGAATACGACAGGGGTGAGAAGCTAATTCTTTTTGCTCCTGTTATACGGGGGAGAAAAGGGGAGTTTAAAAAAATATTTGAGGATGCCGTCAAAAGCGGATTCGTGAGGGTGAGGGTTGATGGGGAAATCAAAAGGCTTGAAGAAGCTGCCGGACTTGAGATTGATAAGCAGAAGAGACACAGCCTTGATATTATTGTGGACAGAGTTGTGCTTAAGGAAGAAAATCGAAAGAGGATCGCGGAATCTGTTGAAACGGCAGGCTCGCTAACCGATGGCCTGGTTGGTATAATGAGAGAAGATAAGACAGAAGAG
>DAOVJS010000147.1 GCA_030673105.1 Spirochaetota bacterium | reverse complement strand
ACCCTCTGATGGCGGCTGCAATGGGTATAAACACCTATTTTAAAATCGTTCTATTAAAAGTTTAATTAATTGAGGCTGTCTCACAACCTCTTATTAGGCTGTCCCATAACACTGATTATGCATTTAATGCTTAATCTTACACAGAATATTGTGTCTAAAATATCCATTTTACATGTTAAGGGACAGTCTGAATTGTATCCGGCTTATTTACTCCTGCTTCCATTCATTTTTATAGTCATCAATAACACTTTTATCCCACAGCTTGATTCCGAAAATATATGAACCCCTGACCAGAGCGTGGGCGGCAACTGTTGCGGCAAAAAAGATAATAGGTATGCAGATAAGAGCTTTAACACCAACCCCTGTAAATCCATACCTTATAAAGACTCCAAAAAGAATACTCCACGTCCCGAGTGTCACACTCTTTGTCGCAGCCTGCAGTCTGTTATACACATCCGGGAGCCTTAATAGGCCCAGGCAGCCGAAAAAATCAAATGCTACGCCAATGCCGATGAATATAAGGCTGATAGTTTCATTCATTTAACTTCTTCCTTGACAGATATTTTGCGAGGGTTATTGTTCCAATAAAACTCAATATCGCCCATGTGATCGCAATATCAATAATAAACTTTCTCCCCGTTTTGATTACCATCAACGCGCATATACCGACAACAAGAATTCCGAATATGTCTATCCCCACCATACGGTCTGCAATAGTCGGCCCCCGTATTATCCTGAAAAGGCAGAAAAAACCGAGGGCAATCAATATATACATAAAGATATCAATAGGAGAAATCATTCAAAAATCCTCTTTATATATTTTTCAAACCTGCCTAAAATCTGATGCGTATATACTTCCGGATCCTTACTGTGTACGTAGATCCAGTGAATAAAAAAATTATCATCAATAATATCAACGGTTATTGTACCCGGAGTCATGGTAATTGAGTTTGCGAGAAAAATTTTCCCAAGATCAGTCGTCAGGTTTGTTTTTGCCCTGACAATGCCTGGTTTCACCGGAAGCCGTGGATGTATAACTCTGTACATAACATCAAAATTGGCTTTTATACACTCCCAGAGGAATATGAAGAGATATATAAGCGCCCAGAAGTACCTCTGGATTTGAAACACTTTCTTTGTCACCTTTAAAGAATATTTGCTGAGAAAGAGGGTAACAACAAAGGAAGCAATGGCCCCAACAGCAATGTTCGGAATTGTAACATTTAATGTTAACAATAACCAGATGCCAAATAAAAACACAAATAACAGTATAGAACTCATATTAATACCCCAATACAGTTGCTGAATATTTACCGGCATTGACCAGAACATCAACAGCAGGAGTTAGAATTATCTCTCTAACTGACGGAATAATCATCAGGCTGAGCACAATACATAAGACCGCAAGAAAGATCATGGAAAAGCACATGGTAAAGGGAACTTCTCTCACAGAAATCCCACTGCTTTCCAGACCACTGCTTTTTTTATTAAAAAAGGTAAATCTCTGTACCTTTAGAAAAGATGCAAGAGTAATGATACTCACAAAAACAGCCAAAATCGACAGCACGTAATACCCGGCCTGAATAGCCGCGATAATAATAATAAGCTTGCTGAAAAAACCATTAAAGGGCGGTATTCCGGAAATCGACATTGACGCGCTCAGCGATGTGGAAGCTGTGACAGGCATCTTCTCCGACAACCCGCCTAATTTTTTCATGTCCCTGATGCCTGTTTCATATTCAACAGCCCCTGCATTCAGGAACAGGAGACCCTTGAAGACTGCATGGTTAAAGAGATGAAATAGACCCCCGGCAATTGAAAGAGTGGCCACAGACCTGTCACCGTTCTTCGCCAGTACCAGCATCCCAATTCCCACTCCAAGAATTACATAACCCATCTGACTGATACTGTGATATGCCAGAAGCCTTTTTATGTCCCACTGCCCGATCGCAAGCAGCACACCTGTTACCATGGAGAGAGTCCCGATTATTGTTATAACCAGTGAAACGTCATAGGTTATTGCAAACATGTTGAAAAATAGTCTCAGGATAACGTACGCACCTATAGCCTTGATCAAAACGCCTGACAGCATGGAAGATATCGGTGAGGGAGCGGATGAATGGGCATCGGGAAGCCACGCGTGAAAAGGTATCATCGCCGCTTTCAGCCCGAACCCTGCAAGCAGTATAACCTGGGCAAATATAATCAGCTCGCTCTTTCCATTTGAAAAAATAATTCTCGATACATCGGCAATATTCAGTGTCGAAGTACTCCAGTATAATAATCCAATTCCCAGTAAAATAAAGAGAGATGACATCCCCCCTAAAACCTGATACTTAAAAGAAGCCTCTAATTCCTCTTTTTCTATTCCAAACGCCACAAGGGCGTAAGATGATATCGCAGCCATTTCCATAAATACATAGATATTGAAAATATCACCGCTTATCACAACTCCATTCATCCCGGCAGTCATGATACAGAACAGGGTGTAATAATTGTTCTCAGCGGTGAATTTCTTCATATATGAGATTGAATAAAAGGCGGAAAGAAAGCCGATTAGATTGATAATAAGAAGCATATAAATGGAAAGGCCGTCTATTACCATGTAGATGGCAATAGGAATTTTACCTAATAATTCCCACCCACCCACTTTAAGTACCAGCGGCTCGCGCACGGTAAAAATCAGGAAAAGTGACAGCCCGGTTAAAAATGCGAGGATAACAGAAGTGAATATCCTCCCAAACCTTTTTAAAAAATGACCAATAATCGCGCTTAAAAATGCTCCTCCAAGGGGCACTGCCACAAACAAAGGAATATATAAATCCATGATTTACCCTTTTAAATTTTTAATTTCTCTTATATCAAAGGTGCCGTACTTTTTATATATTCTGATCGCTATTGCTAAAAGTAGAGCGGTAGTAGCAAGACCAATCACAATTGCCGTGAGAACCATAGCCTGAGGCAGGGGATCGACAAAATTAGTAAAGGCCTTATCCGCCATTTCGCCGGAACGGATGGGCGCGGCCCCTCCTTTTACGTAACCAATTAAAATTAGAAAAAGATTTACACTGTACTCCATTATGGCCAGGCCTATCACTATCTTAATCAAATTCCTTTTTGCGACTACACCATAAAGGCCCACTAAAAAAAGGAATATACACAAAAGATATATTATCATTTTAAAACCTCGTCTTTATATATGAGGAGCGCGAGAAATATTGTTAAGATAGCAGCCGCCACCTCCATGCCTATGGCTATGTTATAGAGAGGTATGACACCTGCACTTATGAGCTTACCAATTGTCCCCCCCGGTAAAAAGTTTTTAAAAAAAACTCCCGTCCCTCCAATAATCATTCCCAAAACAGCAATTATAAGAAATGTTAAAATAGCGCTACTCTCGATAAGAGATGACCCCGTCTCCTCCTTCTTCAGTGCCAGAAAATCACTACCAAATGAAAGTATCAGAAGGATAAATGAGCCGGCTATTATGACCCCTCCCGCGAAACCACCTCCGGGTGTCAGATGCCCATGGATAATAATGTATATCCCGTAGAGGAAAATAACTCCACACATGAGCTCTGTAACTTTCTTGACAATTACGGTCATCCCTTTCATTAATAATTCCTCAAAATATTTTTCTGTGACTAAAACATTTACAAAATTGCGACAATATTACTCTATCCTCTAATATCTACTTTCTGCCCTTGACCCTCAAAACAGTTAACACGCCGATTACAGCAGTAAAAAGGATGGTAGCCTCACCAAGAGTGTCATATCCTCTAAAATCAAAGATTACACCTGTAACAAGATTCGCGCTTCCTGTTTTTTCCGCCCCGGGCAGCACGTAGGCCTCTGACATCCTCATTACATGCTCTCCGAAATCGCTTAACGTTCCGGTAACTCTATTGAAGAAGTATAGAAACAGCCCGGCAAATATAAATGCAAATATTACAAAGAAGACGGACCTTATTCCACCTCTGGTTTTTACATCCTCTCTTGTGCTGTTTAAAATCACCGCGATCATAATAATGAGGGTTATTGTCTCAACAACAATTTGAACGAGCGCCAGATCAGGTGCCTGGAGTAACAAAAAGCAGATAACGAGTCCGAAACCAACAATTCCGTAGGCTATGACCGCGGACAACAGATCCCTCGCTTCAAGAGAAAAAATAGCACCGCCAATCATCAATACCAGTATTACAATGAGGAGTATTTCCATATTGTGAACCCCTTGCTAAAATAGAAGCACAATCACAATTATGATCAGTCCCAGGACGACCCATAACGCATACAGAGGGAGGATACCCGCATGAGCTTTGCTGAGCATGGCATTTAAGTTCAGAATAATATTCTTTGAGTTGTCATAGATATCAAAACACCTTTTTTCAGCCTTCTTATAAAAAAATGAGAATATCTTAAACGCGCTTACCGTTTTATAAAACTCAACGGAAGAAAAATCTGTTTCCTCCACTATAGTTTCGCCACCTATAAAGCCTTCCGTGGTCCTGAAGTTTTTGACCCTTCCCAGAAGGTATATGATGAATCCGATGATTATGGAAACTATAATCAAGGCCGTAACCGTATTCGATGCCCATGCCCCCTCATAAATAAATTCACCTGAAAGAGGAACAATCAAATTGGGAATTACATATTTAGTAGCAAAAATACCAAACCCCAGACAGATAATTGCGATAATGATCTCGGGAAGCCACATCAATATGCTGACTTCTCCTGTCTTTTTTAATTCGCTTTTCAATCTTCCCAGGTAAATTCCGGAAATAAATTTTATAAAACTTGCAAGGGTCAATGCCGAACCGAAAACAGCCAGAATCAGCCAGATTACCCATACCCTGTTTGCCGGCCCGGAGAGCTTCCCGAACTCTATAATTCCCTGATATATCATCCACTTTGAAGCAAAGCCGTTAAAAGGAGGAACTCCCGATATTGACATTGCGCATATAAGAGCTGTTATGAATGTCACCGGCATTACTCTTGACAGCCCGCCAACTTCCTCCAGGTCCTCTTTACCGGTCCTTTTCTCTACACTTCCAGCTGTCAGAAAAAGCCCACTTTTATATAGCGCGTGATTTATCATGTGAAACAGGCCGCCGGCTATTCCAATCGGAGTGCCTAACCCCAGTCCTGTAACCATATATCCAACCTGAGAGACAGCGTGATAACCAAGAAGCTTCTTATAGTTATGCTGTATTAATGCCATCAATACAGCCGTTATGATCGTTACTGATCCAATAATCAAGAGCACCAGATGCAGCCATGGATTGAGAATAAAAATATTCATGGAGATCCGTGCGAGAAAATAGATTCCCAGTAATTTATCCAAAGAAGCAGGTAAAAATGCCGAAGATGAGGCTGGCGCTTTTTCTGCATAATCCGGAATCCAGGTGTGAACGGGAAAAGCGCCCGCTTTTGTAAGGCTGCCGATCAGGAGAGTGATAAATGCAATTACACCAAGAGTATCTTTTGTACTGACGGCCATCTCGGAAATTTTCAAAGTATCCGTTAATATCCAGAGAAGACCAATACCGAATATCATGATGGAATCTGAGGCACCTATCAAAATAAAAGTTTTTTTCGCAGCAGCGGAACTTTTTTCATCATAGCTTTTTATTAATTTGTACAGTGTTATCCCTAACACACCCCAGAATGTGATAAATAATAAAAAGTGGTCAGAAAGTACAGCCCCGACAGAGGCTCCAATCGTTATCAAGAAGTATGAATAATAATTGGTTGCATTCTTTTCTTTTGTTATGTAGGAAAGTGAATAGAGTGAAATCATAAAACCAAAAAAACCTATGAATAGTGCAATCGTTTTGCCAAGAGTATCAATATTGAACAGGAGCAGCTTCGTCATCTCCTCCTGGTGTCCTAAAAGGCCGGGAATAAAACCCTGCGATAAAAATTGCGGCTGGCCCCGAAACAATCTGTAGGAGTAATAGAGTACTGCTGCAGAGACAAGTACAGAAATAACCCCTTTTATTGGTCTGATTTTCTCAGGCAATATAAAAAGAATTATTCCTGCAGCGATTGGAAGCAGTATTGTATATTGTAGTTCAATCATGACAATACCTTCTATAGTGTGTTGTAGTACGCTTATCTGTAACTACATCTTTTCAAAGAAACAAAACCATACACCAGGCTGGAAGTTATACTCTTTATAGAGTCAGGATAATATAATGTGT
>DAOVJS010000190.1 GCA_030673105.1 Spirochaetota bacterium | reverse complement strand
GGGATTTCAGCACTTCACCTACACCTGTAATTGTCCCGCCGGTGCCGACGCCGGATACGAAAATATCAATCCGCCCTTCCATATCCCTCCAGATCTCCTCTGCAGTCGTCTTTCTATGGATTTGAGGGTTCGCAGGATTATTGAATTGCTGGAGCATGAATGAATCATCCTTTTCTGCCACTACCTCCTCCGCTTTTTCAACCGCGCCAGCCATACCTTCTTCAGCAGGTGTAAGTATTAGCTGAGCCCCAAGAAATTCCAGGAGCTTCTTCCTCTCAAAAGTCATGGATTCGGGCATAGTCAGTATCAGTTTATAACCCTTTGCTGCCGCAACCCAGGCAAGGGCAATACCTGTGTTGCCGCTGGTTGGCTCTACAATGGTCATTCCGGGTTTAATTTTTCCTTCTCTTTCCGCTGCCAGTACCATGCTGACACCTATACGGTCCTTAACATTACTGGCAGGATTATAAAACTCCAGTTTGCCTGCCATTCTGGCTTTGCAGCCCCCGTTTATACAATTAAGCCATACCATGGGGGTATTTCCGACAAGTTCCGTCATATCACCTGCGATATTCATCTTCCGGTTCCTTTTATATAAGATAGATTATACATCTTTAGAGTTTACTCAATTCAGGAGAAATTGCAACATAAGGAATTTAAATTTCTGCTGCTCTCAATATAATACGATTTTTCTCTGATACTACTCCTTCCGTCGCACCCTGATTCGAAAATGCCCGCTGCTTTTTTTCACTCCTACCACGTCCTGGCCCTGTTCCTGAAAACTTGCCGGAACATTTCGAACCGGCTCCCCATCATCGAGTAGAAAGTCGATAATCTCTCCAATATCTATCTTCTCAAGCTCCAGCTTTGCCTTGACAAAATTCAACGGGCAGGCTACTCCCCGTAAATCAACAATATGCCCGCCGGCCCGGTTTTCTGTATTACCTGTATTATTAACAACCGGTTTCAGCCTGAAGTTAAGATTGGAATCAATGGATTGAAAAAGTTTTTCTATTCGATTTATCAAATCTGTAATTTTCCGTGCAGGATCATCTATAGATTCTCTGTCCCCCATACGCCAGTCCATTGCTGCATTAATGAGATCCCGGCTTTCAGGCTCAACCCACCCCGGCTCCACAAGCTGTCTGATGAACGCGCCGAATATCTCTCTGTCATTTCCCGGTTCAAGCCCAAAAGTAATCAAAAGGGCTCTTGCACCCGAGATAAGTGCTTTATATAAATTACTATTTCTGTCTTTAGACTTTTTGGCTTTTTCAGCCGTTTTGAGTGCCTCTCTGGCTTCATCTAAATCCAATTGTATCAAATCCATTACGCCTGCTCCGCATTCCCCGGGGCCCCGTCCTGCAAGTGAAAAGGGCTCAGAAGCTCCAAAGTCATAAAAATACTCTTGCGGTATCTGTTCTAAAAGTGATTCCTTGTAACTGATGATGAGATTTTTAATGCGCTCTTTCTTTAAAGCCGAACCTTCTAAAAAAATGTCTGAAACAAGAGCGGGAATGCTCCTTACGGGCATAGAGCCTATTTTCTCCGCGAGGTGCGCATCCCCCTCGGAAATGTCTGCTCCAAATAAAATATCGTAATATGGCATGAGGCTTCCGTTTATCCTCCTAACTCTTCCCTGAAATCCGATGTCGGCGATGAAATGGTGCCCGCAGGAGTTTGGGCATCCGCTTATTCTGATCACACAGTCGTCAAACCTCGAAGGGAATACCTGCCCTGCAATATTTTTTGTTAAAGCTTCTGCAAGGCTCCTTGAAAGACAGAGCCCAAGCTTGCATGTTGCAGCGCCGGTGCAGGTGACTATATTCGGTCCGGGCCTGCCGATAACATCGATGCTTAGCTCTTTCAATGCTGAAAGCACAGAGTTAACACTTTTTCCACTCACACCGCAGATTAAAAGGTTCTGTGACTGTGTTGTCCTTAGAATTCCCTCTCCGAAATTCTTTACAATTTGAGCGATTCTGGCGAGGTCTTCGGACAAAATATCACCAAGACTTAACTTTAACTTTACAGTATATAGACCCGCAGTTTTTTCACTCATTACAGCATCCCGAAGGGAGGGCGTTATACTGAAACTGCCGGCATTTACCGGCTTTGATCTGATTATAGGTCCTGACCGTATATCGTATATTTCCGGAGGGGTGTAAGGCAGACCGTGGTCCAATATCTTTTGCAGTTCAACCTTATATAGCTTAATAAACTCTTTTTGTCCGACCCTTTTAAGAACATATCGTAATCTGGCCCTATGTTTATTGGCCCTGTCACCGTACTTAGCGAAAAGCCTTTTGACCGCTTCAGAAACAAAGAAAATCTCCTCGTATTTTATAAAATCCTCAATTCTTACACCCACACGCGGATTGGGGCCTAACCCGCCGCCCGCATAGACAGCAAAGCCCTCTTTACCGTTCGCCCTATGAGCAAAAAAACCCAGGTCCGCTACTGACGCAAAAGCGCAGTCTTCAGAGCAACCTGAGAAATCAATTTTGAATTTCCTGGGTAGATTAAATGAACTTTGATTCAATAGAAGATACTCGCTGACTGCCACCGCATATCCGGACACATCGAAGACTTCCTCAGGGCAGACACCCGAACGGGCACAGGCAGTTACGTTCCGGACAGTATTCCCTCCCCCACCTCGTGAGGAAAGCCCTACTTTCAGCAGTGCTTCAAGAACATCTGGAGTGTCCTCAATATTAAGCCGATGGATTTGCAGATCCTGCCTGGTAGTAACATGGACGAGTCCGCTGCTGAAGGTTTTGCTTAACTCTGCTACCCTCTCCAGCTGGTACGGAAGAACCATGCCTGAAGGAATCCTTATTCGGACCATGTATTTACCGGATGTTCTCTGCTCGTAAATGCCCATAGGCACTCTGTAAGCTCTAAACGCAGCCTTTGAAGTTTTATTCTGCATAAAATTCTCAACCCGGCCACGGTAATTGACTGTATCCTGCTTTATACTTTCGGGTATTCTTAGTATGGTTTCCATTTGATCAATCATGGCATATTTTCTCCAATTTTAACAGGCACCTCTAAGCTCTTTTCCGTTTATTTTAAGTTTCATCTGTAACCTCCCAGGCTTTTTCTATAGCCTGTTCAAAATCATTTTTTATATCATCAAAATCTTCAATACCCACCGAGACCCGAACCATATCCTCAGAAACACCCATCTTCTGCTTCCGGTAGTTTGCGCCAAACCTTAACGTTACCTAAATAGTGTAATTAACAATGTAGGGTTGCCGGCCTGCTTTATCCAGCTCTATTAGATCTGAAAAACTCGTATTTCCATATATGCTGCTTACAGCTTTTATGGCGCTCTCCCACATTTGTGTAAACGCGTAATCACCGCGGCGGGGACTTTGTTTCCCGGTTTTTAATCCTTTACCTGTTTTTTTACCGATTGGCCCCTGTACTGCCTCGATTATTTTACTGACAGTCAGATCCTGAGGATTGTAAGACAGGATGTACCCCCCTTTTTTTCCGCGTCTTGAATCTACGTACCCTGCATGCTTGAGCTGGTTCAAAATAACTTCGAGAAATCGTGGAGGTATGTCCTGAGCGTCGGCAATTTTATTGATTTTCACAGGTTCGGAACCACCTCTCAGTGAAAGCTCGAAAATAGCACGTAAAGCATAGATACATTTCTTCGATATTGACATTTTCACAATCCTTTAACTTAACTATTTCGATCGACTTAGTTATATTAATATAAAACAATCAGCACGTCAAACATTTTTTTTAAATCAAATTTTTTTGATTAATTTAAGAGATGAATTAATTACCCGGTAATCAAAAAGTAACAACAAAGGTTCGTAGAAAAACGTGTTACTGCCTTTGGCTCATGGGAATGTAGGACTTTTTATCCGTCACGTTTTTGTATGCAGGTCTGATAATTCTTCCCCCGCTTACTATTTCCTCGATGCGGTGGGCGCACCATCCAGCAACCCTGGCAATTGCGAATATAGGTGAAAAAAGCTCGATCGGAATATTCAAAAGGGAATATAATAAACCTGAATAGAAGTCCACATTTGGGCTCAATTCCTTTTTACTATCCTTTACCTCTTCAAAGGTTTCGGGTGCTAATTTCTCAATCAACTCATGAAGCTGAAATTCCACTTCTCTTCCTTTTTCTTTTGCCAATTCCTTTACTTCCTTCTTGAGAATGACAGCGCGGGGGTCGGAAAGGGTATATACCGCATGTCCGATACCATAAATCAATCCGGAATTGTCAAAGGCTTCTCTTCGAAGTATTTTTATGAGATACTCTTTCACCTCCTTTTCACTGGACCAATCATTAACATTTGCCTTGATATTTTCCATCATCTGAATAACTTTAATATTTGCTCCGCCGTGTTTCGGCCCCTTTAGAGAGCCGACACCTGCGGCTATTGCCGAATATGTATCAGTATCGGTTGAGGATACTACATGGATTGAAAATGTAGAATTGTTACCGCCTCCATGTTCCGCATGAAGCACAAGGGCCAGGTCCAGCACTTCCGCTTCAAGATCCGTATATTTC
>DAOVJS010000083.1 GCA_030673105.1 Spirochaetota bacterium | reverse complement strand
GTACGCCGTTTCACAAAGGTGGGATTGATCCTGTAAAATAGTGTGATAATTTTGCTCTGTTGCTGTCTAAAAAGCTTAATCTACATAATGGGATAAAAAAATGGATAAAAATACAGTTATTGCGATTGTTATTATTCTTTTTATTGTTTTGGCTTTTCAGTTTTTATATGTGAGACCGAGAGTCCAGCAGAGAACTGAAGAGGCAAACCAGATGATTTTTGAAGAAAAAGAAAGGGAGGAAGAAGAAAAGAGAATAGAAGAAGAAAAAAAGAGGGAAGAAGCCGAAACTAAAAAACAGGAAATTATCTTATCCGATGAGGAAGCGGAAGAGAAGATCATTTCCATTGATACAAGTAACTATTCCATAGAAATATCGACTGCAGGCGCATCAGTCATAAGCTTTAAATTGAAGAATTACCTGGATCGAAACGGAGCTCCCGTTGAGCTTGTTGAATATGACGAGGAAGATATTCTTCCCTTTGAGGTCCATTTTGATAGGTTAAGGAATGTTCCCTTTGGCGACAGAACCCTCTATCATGTTGAAATGATTTCTGATACAGCTTACTTATTCTATAGGGATTTTAAAGATCAAAACGGAAATCTTTTCCGTTTTTCAAAGAGCTATTTCTTCATGGATGGAGAATACGTATTCGATTTGAAGTTAAAGGTAACCGCCCTTGAAGAGGGAGATCTTTATATTAATAATGACAATATATCCTATACCCTTGTCTGGGGGCCCGTACTCGGGCCAATTAGTGTGATAAGAAACAGGTATAATATTACGACCCAGGGGTATAATGAGAGCGGTAAGTTTAAAAAAGTTTTAAGGGGGGCCGGCGGATGCTCTATAAGGAGAAGTGAAACCAAATATATTGAAATTTCAAGAATTCTTGACTGGATTGGTGTTACAAACAGATATTTTTTCATTGCTGTGATTCCTGACCAGAAGGATTATATTTTTGCTTTTGATCAGCGGACACAGGGAAAATACTATTTCGGTGTATCCCATGTTTATTTTCGAGGAATAGAGTTTGAAGATAATTTCAGAATTTATACGGGGCCAAAAGACAGGACGATTCTGAAGAAGTATGGAAATAATTTTGAGTCAGTAAAAAGCGCAAGGATCCTGAAACCTATAGTTATTTTTTTAGAGCTCATAATTAAATTTTTCTACCGTTTTACAAATAGTTACGGCCTCTCAATTATATTTATGACCATTTTAATCAAAATTATCCTTCACCCTCTTACCCGGAAGAGTTTTCAATCTATGAGAAGGATGAGCTCGCTCCAGCCGAAAATAGCTGAAATTAAAGCAAAATATAAGAATAATCCCCAGCAGGTGAATAAGGAGACTCAGGCCCTATATAAGAGAGAGAAAGTAAACCCGATGGGCGGGTGTTTACCCATGCTTCTTCAGCTGCCGATATTTTATGCGCTTTATACGCTTCTGTCCGGGATGGTTGAACTTAGAAATGCATCTTTTCTCTGGATCAAGGATCTATCGGTACCCGATACAGTCGCGACTGTTAAAATGGCAGTACCTCTTCTTGGTTATAGAATAGCCGAACAGGGGTTTACCGATATCAATATCCTGCCCTTTGTAATGACTGCAACGACTCTTCTTCAGTCAAAGTTGACTTCCGGAAATCAAACGGGCCAGCAGGGAAAAATGATGACCTATATGTTTCCGCTCATGTTTTTCTTTATTTTCTGGAATATGCCCTCGGGGCTTGTGCTTTACTGGACGATTCAGAATATACTTACTATTGGACAGCAGTATCTCATTGATTATAAATTGAAAAAGAAGAAGGCCGTTCCCGTGATGTCTCATAGCAAAAAGAAATAAACGATAGGAGTTTACAGAAATGGAACGTGTACTCTGCTATTTGAGTGGAGGTTATTAGTCTGGAGCTGATTGAAAGGTATAATGTCGTTTTTTTGGAGGTAAGATATGGTAATAAGGGAGTATGAAGGTAGAACAGAAAGAGAGGCAGTTAAGAGGGCTGTTGAAGATCTGGGTGTAAGCGGTGACAAACTGAAAATTGAGGTTATTACTGAAAAATCAAAATTTTTCAGTTTTGGGAGTACGGTTAAAATTAGAGTATATCTTGATGACCTTGAAGATACAGTTTCTAATAAAGTGGGAAAATTCCTTCAGGGTATGTTTCAAACGATTGGAGTGGATATCTCCATACAAACCATCGAAGAGACCGATAAACTTTATGTTGAGATAATTTCCGATAGTGCAGGCATAATTATTGGCAAGAGAGGCAAAACACTTGAAGCACTCCAGCTTATCACGAACATAATCGTCAACAAAGATAAGGAAAAGTGGATAAAAGTGATTCTTGACATTGAAAACTATAGAGACAAGAGAGAAAACACACTGACAGACCTCGCGGTAAAGGTTGCGGGCAAGGTAAAGAAAACCGGGAAATTTCAAATTCTTGAACCAATGAACCCTTTTGAAAGAAGGATAATTCATATGGCTTTACAGAATGATTCCCGGATTTTTACAAAAAGCGAAGGGGCCGGTAATCTGAAAAAGGTCAAAATATATTTAAGAAGACGCAAAGATTAATTAACCCGGCGTTCATTTACGGTCAAGAGTCCATATACAGCTGCCCAGAACCCATAAACATCTTCTCCCGCGTTTCGGTCAAACACAATCCCGGCATTACAATCAACGGAATTCCGTCCCCGGGAGGACCGTGAAGCTGATTGAAAGTTAATTTAATTGTATATTATACGAGGAAAAATTCGGGAACAGGGAATTTGCGGGCAGGAGAAGGCATGAACATAGAAAGTTATGGTGTAATTGTTGTAGGTGCCGGGCATGCCGGCTGTGAGGCGGCACTTGCCTGTTCGCGGATGGGGGTGCGGACACTGCTTATCACGATTAATATGGATACTGTGGCGCAGATGTCGTGTAACCCGGCCATCGGTGGTCTTGCGAAAGGACAGCTTGTCCGCGAAATTGATGCCCTGGGCGGGGAAATGGCAAAGGTAATAGATAAGCACGGAATACAGTTTCGCTTGCTCAATACAAACAAAGGTCCCGCGGTACAGGCGCCAAGGGCACAGGCCGATAAAAAGGGTTACCAGTTTGAAATGAAGCATATAATAGAGATGCAGCCGAATATAGAGCTTAAACAGGATATGGTGAGTGAGGTGCTGGCGGAAAGAAAAAAGGTATATGGTATAAGAACACAGAGGGGAAATGTGTTTCATGCAAAAAAGGTAATATTGACTACCGGAACGTTTCTCAGGGGGCTGATTCATATCGGCAGATTTACCGAGCACGCGGGCAGGATAGGTGAACTGTCAGCAGAACAGTTGAGCCTGAGCCTGATCCGCCTGGGGTTTCCGCTGGGAAGATTGAAAACGGGGACACCTGCACGGGTCAACAGGAAAAGTATAAATTTTGATACACTTATTAAACAGGAGGGAGATGAAAATCCCGTCCCATTCTCATACTCCACCGGGAGGATTGAAAACAGGAAGGTTCCCTGCTACATTGCCTACACAAACAAAAATACACATGATATTATAATGAATAATATTACCTCATCGCCTCTTTATTCCGGGCAGATCAAAGGGATAGGGCCCAGGTATTGCCCTTCTATTGAAGATAAAGTCGTGCGTTTTTCAGATAAAGACAGGCATCAAATTTTTGTTGAGCCCGAAGGATTAAATACCGAGGAGATGTACCTTAACGGCATCTCTTCAAGCCTGCCGCAGGAGATTCAAAGGAAATTTTTAAGAACTATCAAAGGGTTTGAGGAAATAGAAATAATGAAGCCCGGTTATGCTGTAGAGTATGATTTTGTTCCGCCGACTGAACTGAAAGCAACCCTTGAGACCAGGAATATACAGGGTTTATATCTGGCCGGACAGATAAACGGCACCAGCGGATATGAAGAAGCAGCCGCTCAGGGGCTTATGGCGGGTATTAATGCGGTTTGTGCGATCAGGAGTGAACCTCCCTTGATTCTGGATAGATCTGAGGCCTATATTGCGGTTCTTATTGATGATCTGATCACAAAAGGGACCAAAGAGCCGTACAGACTCTTCACGTCAAGTGCTGAATACAGGCTCAATTTACGCCATGATAACGCGGATTTGCGTCTTGCTGAATACGGCCACAGGGTCGGCCTGCTCATAGAGGCCGATTACATCCGGGCAAGAGAAAGAAAATTGATGTATAATGAACTTCTGGTAAAGCTCAGGGAGAAAAAAAAGAAAGGGAAGAGCTATTTTGCGCTGCTCAAACAGAAGGATGTCACTATTAATCATCTCGCGGAAGCGGATGATGAATTAAGTAATTATTCTCAATCTGTTATCAGATCCGTTGAAATTGAGGTTAAATACAGCGGTTACATAGCGCGTCAGAATGAAAAGATTGAGCAGTTTAAGAAAATGGAAAATTTGCGTATACCAGAAAATATAGCTTACCCCAATATCGAAGGGATCTCCAGCGAAGCCAGGGAAAAACTTGCCCGGATTCAGCCCGCCTCCCTGGGACAGGCTTCGAGAGTACCTGGTGTTAAACCGGCGGATATTACAAACCTTATGTACTACATCCGCAGGGTATATTCGGATACCGGGAAAAAGGCCTTCTGATGCCGTTCATGAAAGGTGAAAGAGATTTACTGTCTTATGGTCTTCATGCCCTTGGCATAGGGGTTAATCAGAAAATAATGGACCGGTTTTCACTCTTTATTGAGGAACTTTTTTTATGGAACAGTAAAACAAACCTTGTTGGAACATCCAGTAGAAGAGAGGTTATTATCCGGCACATCTTTGATTCCCTTTCAGTGTATAATTTATTAAAAAATAGAAAAGGGTCGATACTTGATGTAGGCGCAGGGGCCGGGTTTCCCTCAATTCCGCTGGCAATTGTGGATGATACCCTCTCAATCTACGCGGTAGAAAGAAGGGCAAGGAGAGCATCATTTTTAAAAAATGCTGCTGTACTCCTGAAAATTGACAACTTTTCCGTGCTGGAATGCGACATGAGAGATGTGAAGGGCCTGTTTGATACTATTCTTGCGAGGGGTGTGGCAGAGCTGGCGCGCCTGTACGATTTTTCAAAAGGTTTAATGAAGGAGAGATCAATGATAATTGCTTTCAAAGGGAAGATAACGGAGATTGAGAAAGAGGTGGCGAGGCTGAAGGGCAAGGCAGCGGATAACAGGGAAATTAATCTGCGTGTTCAAAAAGTGAAAGTTCCCTGTCTGGATGAAGAAGAGAGAAATATCGTTATTATTGAAACAAAGTAACCGGAACAGATTACCAACCCCCTTATCCTGTAATTTTAAATCCATATTGACATGAAATTATTTATGTAATACTCTTATATCTGCTGAAAACATTTTAATATCTCTTTTAAAGAGGGTAATAATGAAAAGCTTAAAAGATATTGAAAAAAAATCATACCTCTCACTGGAAGATCTTTTAAAATTGGAGGATTTCATTCACAGCACAGGCTACATGACTCCGGAAAAGGCCCGGAAAGAGGTGGAGTGGTTTACAGTTGAGCTTGGTATTGATGAATACTATTTCAAAACAACAGACATTAATGATATCGCGAAACATCTTATTGCCATCAGCGCTTCAGAGCTTATTGCAAAGTATGGTGGTGAGGGAGTGGGTATACAGATCATCAATGAACGACAGGACAGGGCGCTTTATATTATAGAAGATGAGTCTTCGAAAACCGAGGAAATAGAGAAGAGAATTGAAAAAAATTATTCAATGTATCAGCTTGAAAGCTACAGGACGAAGAAAAAGACCCATAACCATTATTTAAGGCTCTACATAGTTAAAAAACCTGTTTTCAAGAGGAGAGAAAAAAAGGAAAGACCAACCTTCGAGCATGCCGCCAATAGGGAGCTTCTGGAAAAATCGGCTCCTGAAACAGTAACCCGTTATAAAGAGGCGTGGGAATCGATGAAAAACAGGGAATCTCCATATATTTCAATATCGGATAAACCTGAAACCGGCGAGACACGTGTCATGGTTGGTATTCATGGAGAGTCGACAAAGCAGTTCCTCAATAATTTTTCCCATTTAATCAACAATTACAACATCTATTCGAACAGAAAATACAGGGAAACTTTTTCAGACCGTAAGAGAATTAACACTTTCTATTTTAACAAATTTGACAGGGAAACCGTTGAGGAGTTTTCAAGGGACTTGAACGCTGTCGTCATGCTGCCTGTAAATCCTATCACCAGTCTCTTCCTTGATGAGATATTCTCCTCTCAGAAAACGATGTATGCGGTATCCGCGGCCTCGTTTGCGCATCAGTTTTTAACAGTCCTTACGGAGGAGTATCTTTCCCTGAACAGGGCGCTGAAGGACCAGCCTGAGGCTAAGGGGATCCTTGATAACATGAAGATGAGATTGATAAAGGATACCTTTTCTGAATCACGGATCGCGCAGGCTGTTAAGGAGCACCAAGATATCGTTTCCCTGATTTATAATCATTTTGAGAGCAAACTTCACCCGAAAAAGGCGGAAAATAATCTTGAAAATCTGGAAGAGAATATAATCACTAAAATTGAAGCCGATGTCCCGTCAGTTAAGGATAGAACGATTCTCAGGTATTTCATCACCTTTAATAAGATGATTTTAAAAACCAATTTCTTCATGAGAGATAAAACCTGTATGGCATACCGCCTGGACCCTGCTTTTCTGAATAAAATAGACTTTCCGGAGAAACCTTTCGGCCTGTTTTTCTTTGTCGGGAGAGTGTTTATCGGGTTTCACATACGGTTCAGGGATATAGCGAGGGGGGGAATAAGAATTGTAAAATCAAGAAATCTGACCCTGTATGAGAACAATCTTGACACGATCTTTCTGGAAAACTACAACCTGGCTTTAACCCAGCAGGCAAAGAACAAAGACATTCCGGAGGGAGGTTCAAAAGGAACCATTCTGCTCAATCCCCAGGACCAGAATGAGGAAGAGAGGGCATTCAAGAGCTACATTGACGGCATGGTAGACCTTATAATGCCGAATGAAGAAGTCCTGGACCTCTGCTGTAAGGATGAAATTCTCTTCCTTGGCCCTGATGAGAGAACAGCAGAGCTCATGAAATGGGCCGCTCTCTACGCAAAGAGAAGAAATTATCCTTTCTGGAAGGCTTTTACCACAGGAAAGACTCCCCGTATTGGAGGGATTCCCCACGATATGCACGGCATGACAACCGCGGGCGTGCATGAATATGTGCTGGGTGTTCTGGAAAAATTGCACATGAGAGAAGAAAAGATTGTCAAGATCCAGACCGGCGGTCCTGATGGTGACCTTGGGAGTAACGAAATTTTAATATCAAAGGATAAAACGATTGCGATCGTTGACGGGAGCGGGGTTCTTTATGATCCTGACGGAATAAACAGGGAAGAGCTTTTCAGACTTGCAAAGAAGAGGGTTATGGTTGAGGAGTTTGATAAATCGCACCTTTCAAAGAAGGGCTTTTTTGTGTCTATCAACGATAAAGAAGTAACGCTGCCGGACGGCACCCTGGTCCATAACGGAGAGGAGTTCAGGAATAAGTTTCATCTGCATCCCCTCGCAAAAGCGGATCTTTTTATACCATGCGGAGGCAGGCCGGCTGCGGTAAACATTAATAACTGGCAGAAACTCTTTAATGAAAGAGGAAAGCCGAAATTCCGGATTATTGTTGAAGGGGCGAACCTCTTCATAACTGAAGAGGCAAGACTCAGGCTTGAAGAGCACGGAATTATTGTAATAAAGGATGCGTCCGCCAATAAAGGCGGGGTGACATCATCCTCCTTTGAGGTTTTTACCTCCCTGGCACTCAGCAGCGATGAGTTTAAAAAGCACCTGACAGTTGTTGATGGAAAGGTCCCGGCTTTCAGGGAGGCATATATTGATGAAATAATTCAGATCATTAAGAAAAATGCCCGTTTGGAGTTTAATCTCCTCTGGGACGAGCATGAACGAAAAGGTACTCCTTTCACAAAGCTGACAAACATGGTGAGCAGTAAGATAAACAGACTCACAGACGCTGTTTTTACCTCAAGTCTTCATCAAAATATAAATTTAAGAAGAAAGGTCGTTTCAGAGTACGCACCGAAGCCGCTTCTTGACCTCGTCGGGATAGAGAATATTCTGAAAAGAGTACCCGAAAATTATCTGTGTTCAATAGTCTCCACTAAAATTGCCACAGATTTCGTTTATACCAGGGGCATTGAAACAAATGAAATCGATTTTTACAATTATCTAAGAGAGCTTTGCTGAATAGAAAGTAAATCAATAATAAGATTCGCCACGCCGGGACCCTCGGTCACTTTATTGTCAGTACTGCGCTATGAACTATTTACTTAACTTTCGCATTCAGGAACTAGTATCAACTTTTCATTTGACTATAAGTCGTTAATAATGTACATTCTTACTGGTAAGACAAATATATTCAAGGAGTTGAAAATGGCAGCTTTAGCAACAACAAAGATGTCTTCCAAAGGCCAAGTTGTTATACCTGAAGAAATTCGCAAGCGGCTTGGCTTGAAGGCTGGCTCCCAATTCATTGTTGTAGGGGATAAGGATGTAGTGATCCTCAAGGCAATTTCCCCACCTTCAATTGAAGAATTCGACGAGTTTATTGCTGAAGCACGTCGACAAGCTAAACAGGCCGGTATAAAAAGTGCAGACATCACAAATGCAATTGCTAAAGTACGAGGAAATGATTGAAAATAGTACTCGATACTAATGTGTTCATTTCAGGTGTTTTCTTCAGCGGTCCACCATATCACATTCTTAAATCCTGGCGTGATGGTAAAGTTCAATTGGTGGTCTCTAAGGAAATACTTGAGGAATACCAGCGGGTGGGAGAAATTTTGGCGGAACGATTTTCAGAAGTTAATCTTGATCCAATCATTGAGTTGATCGCTGTAAAGGCAGAATTAGTTTTATCTCCAAACTTGCCCGATCCCATTTGTGATGATCCTGATGACGACAAATTTTTAGCTTGTGCCCTAAAAAGTAAAAACAAGCTGATTATTAGTGGCGATAAGCATTTATTGCGACTGTCAGGTTATCAAGGTATAGAGATTATTAGGCCTCGGAGATTTGTTGACAAATATCTTATTATAGAGTCCTCATAAATAAATTTATCCGGGAGCGAGAAAAACTTCCTCAAATAAACTAATGTACGAGCTAAAGAAAATAAAACTGATTCGGCTGGGCGCGAAGAAAATGATTGTTACAGAGGTATCCAAGAAACAGCGAGAATTATTTCAGAGCTTTAAAACTTATATCAAGGATGGTCAGAAAATCAGGTAAGCAGGAGAAACATCACACATACCTCTAAAACATGATCTTATATGGCTTTAAAAGAGCATACCTCAAGCCTTAATTTCTTATAGTGATGGAAGAGTAAAAGTTTATTTCAGGCATGAATGGTTTAGCCCGGGTGGGGACGTCCAGATTCCCCGAGTAGGGGAATGAGGAAATTATTTCATAGGGCTTGAAAGTAAATCGATAATAAGATTATATACCCG
>DAOVJS010000228.1 GCA_030673105.1 Spirochaetota bacterium | reverse complement strand
GTTGTCTTCCCATGTTCGGGTACAAGCGGTAAAACAATGGAAAACCTTATTGAATCAGGCTATATCTCCGGTGTACTTGACATCACAACGACAGAGTGGGCCGATGAATTGGTTGGAGGAGTTCTTGCCGCAGGCAAAAACAGGCTCGAGGCTGCCGCAAAAAAGGGCATCCCCCAGGTAGTCGTGCCGGGATGTCTTGACATGGTAAATTTCTGGAAGCCGGAAAGCATCCCGGAAAAGTTCAGGCGTAGAAAGTTTTACAGGCACACTCCGAACGTGACTCTCATGAGAACAAATATTAAAGAAAATAACGCTTTAGGCAAAATAATAGCGAAAAAACTTAATAAAAGCACAGGCAGCACTGCTGTTTTTTTGCCCATGAGAGGTTTAAGCATGATTGACGCACCCGGCGGAAAGTTCTGGTGGCCCGAGGCTGACATGGCCCTTTTTAACTCATTAAAAGAGAATCTCCGGGAAGATATACCGTTAACAGAAATGAATAACAACATAAATGATCCTGAATTTGCGGAGGCCTGTGCTGATGTGCTGGTTGAGATGATGAAAGGATGAGGTATCCGGCCGATGATTATCAGGAACCGGGAAATTCAGGATATTGGAGGACAACCTCAAGTAATTTCTCAAAACCTCTTACTGATCTGTTACTTCCTCCGGCAAATAAGGCTCTAATTTACTTCTCCAGCCGGAATAGTGCCTGGATTTTATTATCCCCAGAATTGAAAGGGTAAGACCGGCTCCTGCCACGCCGATTCCCGCAACCGTAAACCCTGCCCGGGGTTCGTCACTGAGAAGGCTTATGGCCAGAAGTGTCCCTCCTCCCATCATTGCGACGGCTCCAAGGATATTTACACCATTCCACAACCTGTGCAGTTCCTGGGATCTTTCGTACAATAAAATTCTTTCATCTATGGGGATTTTCTTGATATAGCTGAATGACGGCTTGTTTTTCAGCATTTCACGCAGATCTATTGTGGATCTTTCCGCTGTTATAAGTGCACCAACCTCTACGTTTAATAATTCTGAAATACTGGAATAAATAGCGTCTTCAATATTATCCAGGTCAGCTGTTTTTGCCCTGGAGGTGTTCTCGACGAGAGTCGTGGTCACATTTACTATTTTGAAGCTGATATAATAATAGGAGCCTAACCTGGCAAAGCTTGAGATCAACATGTAATCCGCGGAAAGATATCTTCCAGCCTCCAGAGCACAGCTGACATCATCACAAAGATCGGAGACAGCAAACTGATGCTCTGTGAGGAGCTCATCTCTCATTTTCCGGTCAATAATATTGTATCTGTCACTGCTAAGTTTAAAGACAGTATCAAAAACAATATCAGTTACAATGGATGTTCCGGATTCAGACACACCTTCCTGAGGAACGACGTCGAGAATGCCGAGTGTTTCCAGGTCCAGATCCTGCGAAAAAACAAGACTAAAAAAACTTACAAGAATTAATGAAACAAGGAATATTTTTAATATTTTCATCGATAGTCTTCCCCCTGATTATAAAAATATACACGTATACAATAAGATTGGAAGATTTTTTTAGCTTATATACCCCAATTGCAGAAAAAAAAGAGGTATCTGTTATTCCAGATCAAATATTTTTCCGGGATTCATAATGTTTTTAGGATCAAATGCCATTTTAATTTTGCGCATTAGATCTAATTCAGCCGGGCTGGTTATCGCTTTCATAAAAGGTTTTCTTTTTAAACCAATACCATGTTCTCCACTGATAGTGCCGCCAAGTTTTTTAGTAGCAAAGTAAAGCTCTTTTAAAGCCTTGACTTCTATTTCATACCATTTTTCCATGGAACTTTCCGGATCCTTTACAAGTGTGGCGTGGAGATTGCCGTCTCCCGCATGTCCGTAACATGGAATTTGAATGCTGTATCTCTCTGAAATTTTCTTCAGCTCCGGTATCAAATCAGGTATAGCAGAAATAGGAACCACAATATCTTCAATGCTTTGATGGGGGCATATAACTTTAAAAGCCTCCGGAATACTGCGCCTGACACTCCAGACCCTCTCCTGCGTGGTAAAGTTATCAGCCACATAAACCTCCAAAGCGCCGTTATCAAAGCATAATTCACCCACTCTTTCCGCGTCTTCCTCCAGTTGTGAAGCGTTATTCCCGTCTACCTCAATTAGTAAAAGAGCGCCCGCCTGCGCGCAGGGAAGATGTTCATTTAAGTAAGCGCAGGAAGTTTTTACCGAAAGTTCATCCATAAACTCGATTGAAGTGGGAATAATACCGGTGCCGGTCATAATCTGAGGAACGATGCCAATTGCGGATTTTACATCCCTGAACAGTACCAGGAGGTCCACCCTTGCAGCAGGTAACGGCAGTAATTTAAGAATTACCTTAGTGATTATTCCAAGGGTCCCCTCCGAGCCTATTATTAACTGCTTCAGATCATAACCGGTTACATCTTTTACTCTTTTACCTCCAAGCTCCACTATGGCGCCGGTCGGAGTAACAATTTCAAGTCCCAGAACATAACGTCCGGTCACGCCGTACTTCACCGCCCTCCCTCCGCCCGCGTTTTCAGCAACATTCCCTCCAATAAAACACGTTTCAATGCTCATAGGATACCCGGCAAAAAACAGCCCTTTCCCGGCAACACGTTCATTAACTTCATTTGTTATAACACCCGGTTCCAGAACCATCATCATATTATCATAATCTATCTCCAGAATCCGGTTCATCCTTTCAAAAGAGAGAACAATCCCGCCGAATTCGGGTATTGCCCCGCCGGAAAGGCCGCTTCCGGCCCCGCGGGGCGTCACAGGTATCAATTCCCTGTTTGCCAGTTTAACAATCTCTGCTATTTCTTCGGCAGTCTTTGGTATTATAACCACTTCCGGCATATGCGCGTACTGTTCTGCGGGGGTCTCATCATGGGAGTAGGCCTGCAGCTTTTCCTCCTCAATAATGACGTTTCTCCTCCCTGAAATCCTGATCAGTTCTTCGACAATCTCTTTTTTCACCGGATTGTACTTTCGTATCATATAATTGAGGTTGTCTCACAACCTCTTATATACAGAGTATACATTTGATGCTCTATATTACACAGGCCCTTAGATTCACCTTCTGTACCTAAAGAGCCATTTTACATGTTAAGGGACAGCCTCAATTAATCCGTATCC
>DAOVJS010000066.1 GCA_030673105.1 Spirochaetota bacterium | reverse complement strand
CAATATGCTGACTGTATATCTATGAGTCGTCCTTTCATTAGAGAGCCTTTTATTGTAAAAAAAATCAGAGAAGGAAAGGCTGAGGCCGTTGCCTGTGTTTCTTGCAATAGGTGTTTAGCCGCCGTTGCAAACAATATTCCCGTACAATGTTACAATAAGGGATTTCCGGTATCATGAATTCTGCTTAGTAAGAAATTCTGTTGCACCGCAGCTAAGGTTCAGAATTGAATCAAGTAGTCTATAACCCACATAACGAATCGGCGGACCTCTGCTTTTGTCGGCATTATGCCGTACAAGAAGTATATTTCCGTAATCTTTGATCGTGGTTTTGCCATTCTCGACCGGAATGGTGTCACCCTTTACATCTACTCTGACAGGGAACCAGCGGAGGAGTTCAAGCAGTACTTCATCTGAACTTTTGAAAAAGATGAATGGCAATCAGTTCCAAATATTTCAAAAAGGAAAGCGGAAAGGATTACCTTATCAAACGTTGATGTCAAGTATTCTACATAAACTGGCATCATAAAAAACTGCATCAAATCTTTTTAAAGATTGCATTGTTGCTTTTGTACAGATTCAGCTCTTATTCGCGAGATTAAGCTGAGCAATGGCTAATTTCGCTATCGGTATGCCGTAGGGCGAACAGGAAACGTAATTTAATCCTATCTCTCTCACAAATGGTATGTTTTCGGGTTCTGCACCGTGTTCACCGCACAGCCCCATTATGATATCGGGCCTTGTAAGCCTTCCTCTTTCTGCCGCGAGACTTATTAATTCTTTTACCTGTTCTCCCAGATATTTAAAGGGATTTCGTTCCAGAAGGTCAAACTCGTTATAGTCGGAAAAAAAGTTGTTAAAATCATCCCTCGATAACCCGTTTGTTGTTTGAGTGAGGTCATTTGTGCCGAAGCTGAAGAACTCGGCATAGCGGGCTATTTTATCGGCCTGAAGAGCAGCCGCGGGCAGCTCTATCATTGTGCCGACTTTGTATGAAATCGGGTCACTTTTAAAATTTTTTCTTACTTCATTTTCAATATCTATAATCCCTGTTATCGCCGCTCCCTCGATCTTTTTCCCTTTCCTTATTGTTTTGATCTCATTCTCACTCATGACGAGAGGGATCATGATTTCAGGCTTTACTTCAAGGCCCTCTTTTTTAAGGCTGTATGCAGCTTCAAATATAGCCCTCGTCTGCATGTTGTAGATCTCAGGAAAGGAAATGGCTATTCTTATACCCCTGTGACCGAGCATGGGATTAAACTCTTTCAGCATATCGCACCGCAGCCTGATCTCGGCGTCACCAAGTTTTGGAGACTTTGTCTTTATAAATTTGATAAACTTATCCATGCTGTCTTTAGTATGGGGGAGAAACTCGTGAAGCGGTGCGTCAAGAAGACGGATTGTTACCGGCAGTCCTTCCATGATCTTGAACAGCTTGTAGAAGTCTGCCACCTGCATCTCCTTAAGCTGTCCCAGTGCTTTCTCCCTCTCCTTTTTGTCCTTCGCGATTATCATTGCCCTGAAGGTGTTGATACGCTTTTCATGGAAGAACATATGCTCCGTCCTGCAAAGCCCGATCCCCTTCGCCTTGAACAGCTTCGCGAGCAGAGCGTCCTTGGGCTGGTCAGCGTTTGCGTGTACGTCAAAATCATCAATGTTCCTCTGGACAATTTCCAAAAACTCCAGCAGTCCGCTATCTTCATTCGACGGCTCGATGAGCTCTACTTTACCAAAGTATATTATGGGCTCATCGTAATAGGGTACGTTCAGCGACAGGTAATCGCCCTCTTTTACCGTCCTGTTCCCTATTTTTACTGAATCCTTGATGAATTTCATTCCAGGGTAGACCAGTGCAACTTTTCCGAGACTCCTGGCGACAACAGGGGCATGCGATGCGTATCCGCCTTCTGCAGATAGAACACCCTTTGCGACTTCTATGGCTTTTACATCCTCGGCAAATGTGGCAGGCATAAGCAGGATAAAATTGGTGTCCTGACCCGACTGGTTTGCCCTCTTGTATGCTTTTAGCAGCTCTTCTGTTGAGAAATAGACCTTTCCGATCGCGGCCCCGACAGCCCCTGCAATGCCTCCCTGGACCTTTGGCAGCTTTTCCGCGCTTTCAATGTCAATAACCGAATGAAGTATTTCAGCAAGCCTCCCCGGTTTTATCGCGTTTATTACATAGCCGTCGTCTATAATCTTTTCCGAGTGAAGATCAAGCAGCGTTTTTAACTCTGACTGGGTCGATTTATTTGGCACAGGCACCTGGTCGATTACCCAGAGTGTTCCATTTTCAACAGTGAAACGGATCTGTCGGATTTCCTTGAAGTGCCTTTCCAGTTTTCCGGCGATGTCTTTAAGGTCCTTGAGAAATGAATCGTCGATCTGAGTAATTTTTTTCCCTTTTGCTTCCGTCGCATCAAAGGCGTTTGCAAAGAATTTTCCGGTGATCTTGTTTTCACCTGTTATGTTATTTCGGGTGTAGTAGCTGCCAAAATAGCTTTCTTCACCATAGTTGCCGAAAGTCATTGCCTGAACAAGAATTGCGGAATCGATGTTGCTTGAGCTTTTTTTAAAAAACGATTGTAAAAGTTTGATAATGAAAAAGAGCTGGTCATAGGCGTTTGAAAAAATTTCCGGCGGGTATAGGGCTTTATCAGCCTCGATCGCTTCCCTGATTTTATTCTGCTTTTTTGAAGATTTCAGCTTTTTTTGGAAGTTATCAATCTCTTCCTTTCTTTCTGCGTCGATATCGGTTTTCTTTTCGAGGTCAATAAGCTTAATTATTATATTCCTGTACTCATGATAGGCAAACTCTTCACCGACAAAGGTTGAAAACCCTCCTACAGTTTTATCGCAGAGCCCGATATTGTGTATGGAAAAAGCGGTAATCATGTTGAGCTGGGGACTTTCAACAATTTTTAAAAGCATCGGGTTTTTCTCGTCGTTGAACCTTTTCCCTATTAACCGCTCGATTTTTGCGATTGGCGAAATGAGAAACTTTTTCGCGCCTGAAGCATCGGATATAAGTTCGCTGACCGTGTCGTTTGGAATCATAAAACCGGGGAGTATCGGAGCCCCGAGTATCGCAAGCTCCATAACACGTTTTCCCCTGATACCGATAATTTGCAGAGTTTCCTCATCTTCTATGTGTTCAGTACTGCTGAAGGAGTAATATTTTTTCATTATTTTTCCCGGGTATTGTCTAAATTGGTGTCTCAGAAAAGATCAAGTACCATGCCATGACCCCCACGTAAAAAAGCCTCGAACCGCGGACTGGCCCCCTCGAAAAGGTATCTTTGAAGTTTCGATACTCCTGTTATATTTTCACCCGAAACGCTGAAAAAGATCGACCCCCCGTGTTTCACTTTGCCCCATTTAAAAAGGGCATTTATGTCATTGATCCTCTCATTTTCGTACCATATAAGAACATCAAGGCCGGTGTACCTGGACCTAAAGCTTTCTACTATTTTTTTCCAGGCCTCAACATTGCCATTATGAAACAGCTCGTTCGTTACCTGGATAGAGTATCTGGGAGTAACTCTCCTTTTAGGGGCCTGAACCCGGGCCTCTTGAACCGTTACCTCCGGCTTTCTTCTTATCCCAATATAACTATCCTTCGGCTTGACCTTTTTTCCGTAGAGAATGCTTGCAAAATCTTTTATAGCAGAGCTTAATGTCTTAGTATCAACACCGTCCTCAGCCGGGCCCGCGTATATTACAACCAGTTCATCCTTAATCAGAGGAAGGAGATTTTCCCATGCTAAACCCTTCTTCGGATTTATTATCGATATACCTGTTTGAGGGTGGCTGTAGGATAGGATGATGTTGAGCTTGCTCCACTCAGCTACCGATTCCACCACACTGTCCGCATTTTCAATTGACTGTTCGAGGTTATGGGATTTATATAGGTAATTAAATTTGTCAATTAGAAGCGCGTTGAGTATGGATTTTACCTGAAAGCGTTCGATATCTTTCTCATCCAGAGATTCATTGAGGAGATCAGCCAGGTTGGTCCCTTCGCTGACTTCCGAGGCATAAGCTGTGACAGATTTAAAATGACGCAGAGCAGTGTTAAAACCTGCTCTGCTTGAAAGAATATTTAATTGGTTGTCCATTTCTATAGCTCTTTCAGGTCAGCTATACCGGATTTTTTCTTTTTTGAAGGAGTCACATCAGCCTTACCTTTTACCTGTGCCCCTCCTGCTGTTTGAGATTCAGCCATGACTGCTGCTGAATAGGATACATGTTCCGGTACCTCAGCCGTTACATCTTCAGTGAAAGACTGGGTTATGTCAGTCCTGAGTGTTGATCGTCTCCTGCTGAAAGAGGCAAACGCGGCATCCTGGAAACCTTTTGAAACACCGTGGAGAAACTCGTTAAGCACATTTGCCATCCCGTTCAGAGTAAACTTTTTCCGCTTTATGCTCGTTATGTCGATATCGAGGATAAGGCCCGGCTGGATATGATAGGGATTTATCCTGTAATCGAACCCCTCAAACTCGTTTTCCAGGAAGCTCGTCCTCTCATCCAGCATCACTCTCGTTCTGGGATTTTGAAATCCGTAAATTTTTTGAATCTTATCCTTTGCCCGTCTGATTATTTTATTGAGAAGGGTCTTCTCATAAACATAGGTCTGGTTGAGCTTTTCAACATCAGTGTCCCCTGCTCTGATGTGAAGTATTTCATTCCAGCTCTTTTGCAGATCTTCATACACGGGATCACCTGACGCACTCTTGATCTTTCTTTTAATCTTGTTTTTAGCCTTCCTTGCAATATCATCAAAATCATTTACTCTCAGAAATGACTTACTATCCCGGTATACAATCTCTATTACATCCCAGAGGTGTTCGATTTCATTTTTAAACGCTTCCATCTGCTTATCGTAGGCCTCCCTTACTTTTAACAGTTGGGCATGGTCATAGAATTTCAGCACTATCTGGTAGCGCTCATCCGGAAGTTGTACAGGATCTGTATCCTCATATTCACGTAAGACCACTTCACGGGCATTTTTTAAATTTTCAATATACTGATAGCCCATCTTACTGGTATCGAGGATTGATGTGAGGGAATTTATCGCGGTGTTGAAACCCCTGTTTCTTATGTTCTCAATATCCACGATTTCTTTCAGGTTCTCCCTTATATTGAGGGAATCAAACTCTTTCTGGTCAATTTCCGCTCTCAATCCTTCAATTTTTTCTATGAGGCTTTTCGCCATAAATGTGTACCGGCGGGACTTCTCGTCCTCTTTTTCGTCGTCGGTGAAATTCGGAACCCTCTTCATCTTTTCAAACATAAGCTCACCATCTGAAAGTTCTTCCTGCCCTTCATCAACAAGCTGCGCCTTGAAATGTTCTACCTCCCGGTCGATAAGATCCATTATTGTCTTTGAAACCTGGTCCTTAATCAGGTATTCCACAGTAGCCTGGTACTGGAAAATGGGACTTATGAGCTCTGAATCAAGGATGTTGACAGAAAGTTTTACGTCTGATACGGTTTTCGGTTTTGTCTCGTTATCCTTGAAAGAGCACTTGATAATCGAATACGCGTTTTCTCCTCTAATAAAAGCGCCGACATCCGTTTTTTGCCTCAGCAGAGAATTTGTCTCGTTTTCCATTTCGTTCATACCCCTCTGGACATGGCCCTGAAGGTGCCCGTAAATGTTCACAATGGATTTCTCAATTTCACCGGTATTGAACTTTTCCGCCCCGCCGATCTGGTCGAGCATTTCAGCGATTTCTTTCGGTGTATAACGGGCCAGTGCTTTCATCTCTTCCTTGTCAATGTAGTTCCTGATCTTTTTGACCATCTCATCTTCTGAGGTTACCAGATATCTATTGAACATATTCTGGTAGTTTTGATTAAAATAATTGTACAGCTTCTGTTTAACGCCGCCGGTTACATCCAGCTGTTCCAGAACCTCCTTGGGGAGCTTAACTGTAATCTCCTTGAGGACCTTTTCTGTCTCTTCCTCAATAAGACGTTTAAACTCTTCGGTCTGGGCTCTCCCCTCCTGCGCTAAACTGTTTCTTGATCCCACAGCGGAAGGTTTTGTAGGATGAAAAACATTTGGACTCTTTGGAAGTTCTCCTGCCATTGTACTCTCCTTTCTGACTTTTAGCAAAGATGGCTCTTTACCGCCGGTCAATCATTATTACGAAATTTGTTTCTATTACGATATAAAATGATAAACAATTTAATGCCACTTGTAAAGAACAAATATAATAAAATTACACATCCTGGTATCGACTATTCTGCCGGATTAATCAGTCAGCTCAGGGTTCTGCTTTAATTCATCAATTGTTTTGTTTATTTCTTTTGAGAAATTTTCACTGTACGAACTTTTATTTAAATCTTTTAGTTCGGCGATAATCTCATTTTTGTTTTTACTGTCAATTTCCTCTATCAGGAGACTGTATGCAGCCCAGTCGCGGTCAAGATTTTTCTGAATAAACCTCTTTGCGATATGCCATATTGTGTCTCCCTTTAAAACTGTATACTGTGTTTCATCAGGAAGAACAAAAACATTGCCGGGGTAGATCCAGTTGGGGTTTTTACCAAGCTGCTCTACACTATCCAGCTCCGCATATCCGTTTGCCGCCGCAATTTTATTTGTGAGATAATAAACATCCAGGATGGTAATCTGGATGTAGCCGAGTGAAAGAAAGGATTCCACCTTTTCTCTGTCGATTTCCGGAATTATAATTTCTTCTGGCTGTTCTGTTGTTGTGGGTTTGCCGGCAGTAAGTTCTTCTTCTTTTACAGCTGCTTGAGTTTCTTCCGGCTGTTCCGAAACAATTGATTCTCCGGTAGAAACTTCCTCCGTAATTTTCTGCTTTTCCTCTGCCCGCTTAAGACTTTTTTGAAGAAGAGAAAACGGGGGCAGAAGGAAAATTACCGCTAAAAGGATAATGACAGCCGCGGGGACAATTATCTTTACCGGAGAAATTGCTCTTTTCTTTCGTACAGGAGCCGGTTTCACAGCGGTATGGGGTTCTTCTTCGTGTGTAGAGGGTATTACCATTTTTTTTGATGGTGTTTTTCCTTTATCCGGTCGTCCTGCCGGATATGATACAATCTCCGCAATAAGCCCTGTAAGCCGCTTTTTTTCCTGGCTGTAGAACACAAGATTTCCTGTTTTCTTATCGGCTACTACTTTTCTGACATCCTCTGAAAGCAAGGAACCCTCTCTGCTAATGGTGCTCTTAACAGGCCGGTATAAGATGTATGAGCTGTCCGTGCCCGCGAAGCAGTCACCTGTGAAGGGAAGGGGTATATCTATCTTATCAATATAGCCGAGAAGTTTGTTTACACGGCTTTTAAAAGCGGAAAGCCGGCCCTTGAGTTTTGCTTTATTTTTTTTGTTATTCAGATAATATAAGCAGGCCTCACTGACGTTGTTGAGGAGTAAAATAATGGGACTTTTTGAGTCAAGCTTGATTTTTCTGATTTCTTTTTTTAATCCGCAAAGGCTTTCTTTAACATCTCTTTCATTGTCAAGATCCTCCAACAGCTTCAGTAGATGTCTGGCGAGGGAGGATTCGGCGGCATCTAAAAATCCCTCAATAGAATAAAATAATTCCGTGCAATATGTATCGAGGAATGTTCCTTCATTAATAGGTTCGCTTTGTATTGTAAAAGGAATACCCTCAGCAAGAGAAACTTTTTCTGACTTTTTTCTGAAGGGCGGTATGCAGAGGTTTTTTAAAGGGTTTATTGCAAACTGTTTTTCATCACCCGCCCTATGGGATTCTGAAAGAACAAATGTAAAAGGAATAGAATCGATTGCGATTAAATATCCTTGTTCGGTCTTTTTGATTTTTAAGTTGTCTGCCGTCCTGTATTCTGTTCCGGAAAGTGGTTTTATATCGGCTTTTAAAGGATACGGTTTCTTCTCTGTAAAAAGCCTCAGGGCGCTTTGGAGGAAAGTGATATTTCCTGACAAAATATTCAAATTTTCTTTTCTGTATTTTTTTCTTTTACAGAGATTAATCATGTCGTCTGAAACCACATCTGTTACAACTGTTGATATCAGGTCAGGATCGATACCGGACTGCGCTAGAGAGTAGAAGTATTCATCAGGGAGGTCAAAGGCCGTTAATTTGTTCCTGTTATACAGCAGCAGAGTGTTTTTTATTATTATGAATCCAGGCCCCGTGAAATTGTCAGGTAAGTATCGAAACGGATCCTTTGCTAACTGATCCTTAATCCATATGGTCTTTTCTATAAAATGAAGGTCCTTTTTTTCCCGGTTTTTCAGGTCAAACAGTAATTTTTTATCGTAAAACAGAGTTAAATTTCCATTATCATACATGAAGAGCATGGCTTTATGGTTCTCGGTTTTAACGTCATGATAGTGGGCAACATTTTTTGTCTCGATACTGTAATTCTCCAGGAATTTCAGAAATCTGTCGACAGTGCCTTTTTCTCCTACGTATCTGTTTGCATGAAGGTCCAGTTTATTCAGATTTTGAGGTTCCAGGACGGGGTTTCCCGTGTACGATTCCGTAACAACAATATTGTGCGTATTTGAAATAACTTCATCTTTGAGTTTTTTTGAGTTGCCTATTCTCAGGAAGGGCTTATAATCTTCAATGTCAGAACCAAGATAAACGATATAGCACTCGTCATCTATGCGAAAAACCCTCTCAATGGCAGGGTATGTACTTTTTTCCATTATGGTTCCTCTAAAGAATATTATATATTATACCATATCGGGTATTTTTTTCAATAAAATATGAGATTATTATACAAATAAATTTAAAAAATATGTAAAATCAAAAATGGCAACTTTTTATATAATCATCTTTGATGAAAGTGTTCACGGACAATTTTTAGGCTTTAATACCGGCAGGATGCTCTCCGGGTTTCCCCTCTGGGGCAATTTCAGGGTCACAGATGTCCTCGATATTTCAAACATAAAGCAGCATCCGCACTCCATAGTATCCACCGGCAGCCATGAGGGGATCAGCCATCTTTTTGACCTTCTTGATGACCGTGGTATAAGTGAGAATATTATTGTCGGGAGGACCGGCAATATTACTGTTCTTGACTGGTCTTCCCTTATTAGAGGGTTTAAACCGGGAAGCGGCATTGTAAAAATACGGGTGGGCAAAATCCCCTCGGAGCTGTACTATGTAGAAAAAAAGTTTCTGAAAAAGGTTCTGCATGAGTTTGTCAAAAACAAGGAGAAAAAAAATACAACGATTTTGCCTTTCCTGTTTGAAAAAAAACTTTTTATTGATTTTGAACGGATTAAGGAGATTTCCGGTTTCTCATTTTTTATCAGGAATTCATATGAGTATTACAGGGAAAATCTGAGAATTAACAGCCATTTAATGGATAGTAGTTTTATCAGGCTTTATGAAAGATTAAATGTACCGTCTCAATCAAGTACCCTTGTTGGTGAGAATGCCGTTATAACTGGAAGCTTCCTGGGGAATGGAGCAAGAGTATACGGCACAGTTGAAAACTCTATCATTTTTAACGGTGTGTTCATAGGCAGAAATACGATTGTAAAAAATTCCGTTGTTCTGCCATTGAATAATGTGGAGGAAGGTGTAGCTATAGAGAATTCTCTCGTGCTCGGCGGAGACTCGAGTGTTATTGAAAAAGGAAGCATAATCGGAAGTGATTCCATACCGGCCGACAATGACTTTCCATGTGCTTCAAAGAAAGGGCTCACGGTTATCGGCGAGGGAATAAAAATCCCCGAAAACTCCCGTATCGGGGCCGGATGTCTCGTGTATGGAAACGGATATGACTCTCAGACACCGCTGGTAATTGAAGATGGTCAAAATTACCACACAGAGTAGGTCCGGCTCTTTTGCCTGTATCAGGAGCTCAATTTTCTCATGAGCTCATCCAGTTCTCCCTTGAAAATTCGGTACATCTCAGGATCAAGGGACTGGTTTCCGTCACTCATTGCCGAATCCGGCTGAAAGTGGACCTCTACCATAATACCGTCAGCACCCGCTACCATGGCGGCTTTGCTCATGGGCAGGACGAGCTTTCGACTGCCGGTCCCGTGACTGGGATCGACGAACACGGGCAAATGTGTCTTCTCTTTTAAAATTGGCACGGCAGAAAGATCAAGGGTGTTCCGGGTTGATGTTTCAAAGGTCCTGATACCTCGCTCACAGAGTATAATGTTTTCATTTCCATGTGTAAGTATGTACTCTGCGGAGAGCAGAAACTCATGAATGGTCGCCGACATTCCCCGTTTTAAGAGAACAGGCTTATCGACATTTCCAATCTCGTTCAGGAGGGTGAAGTTCTGCATATTTCGCGCGCCTATCTGAAGGATGTCGACATAGGGCAGGACAAGCTCTACATCCGCGGGGGAAACCACTTCGGAAATGATATACAGCCCGTAGGCATCACGGGCTTCCTTCAGCAGTTTCAGCCCCTCTTCGCCAAGACCCTGGAAGCTGTACGGGGATGTTCTTGGTTTAAAGGCTCCTCCGCGGAGTATTTTTACACCGGACTCTTTTATGATATTTGCGGTCTTGAAAAGCTGTTTTCTCCCTTCAACAGAACAGGGTCCGGCGATAATGGTGAATGACCCGCCACCGATTGTGATTTTCTCCATACCCGGGTTTTCCAAAGAGATAACAGTTCTGCCGCCTTTTCGCTCAAGACTGTATAGAGGCAGGTGGGTTTTATCTTCTTTTACGCCGTCATACGGATGAATGTGTTCGACCTTTCTGGTACCGGTCCATACTGGATAGCTGCCCATAATCTTGAGGAAGTTTGTCTGTTCTT
>DAOVJS010000043.1 GCA_030673105.1 Spirochaetota bacterium | reverse complement strand
TCATTTCTGTATGCTTTCTATAGAAATACAAAATTTCCCCTTCCATATGGCGAATCCGTGAAGATAAAAGTGAAACTTTTATCCGATCCCAGGGTACAGCGAAAGGCAATTCAGTTTACTGCCCGTGTTAAAGGGGCCTATCTGAAACGTTTTTCAGAAGAACGTTTCAGATAAACTCCTTTAACACGGGCAGTAAACTGAATTGCCCTTCGCTGCACCCTGGGATCGGATAAAAGTTTCACTTTTACCCCTGCGAATTCGCCATAGGGATAGGGAAATTTTGTATTTCTATAGGAAGCATACAGAAATGATAAGATAAAGATCAAAAAAAGATAAATAATATATGTACCACCCTTTGGAATGAGGAAAAGCAGTATGGCTGTTAATAGGATTAAAGACGAACCGCAAATAAGAATGATGAGCATTACATGAAAATTTATGCCCTTAGTCATCGTTAAAGATAAAATGCCGGAGAGAATGAAAACGAAAGTTAGAATCTGGGAAAAAGTGAGGCGTTTGAATTTATCCAAGCATGGCCCTTGACATATCTTTGAATCAGAAGATCCTATTCATGCTTTTTTCCTGCTTTTAACGTTAACGGTAGAGGTTCGTCGATATACTCTGGTGCTGTATACCTGGAAAAATTATACACCTGAATAGAACCTTTCGACCTGGACTGTTCTACAAAAAAGTTTAAAAGGAAATTTTTCAGATTCTTGATCCCCTCCCCTGTTTTTGCAGAAACAACAGCATGGTCTTTGTATCTATTTAATAACGATGCCTTTAAATGTCTACCGGCAAGAAGGTCGACCTTATTAAATACATAAAAAACAGGCAGGGTGTGAGCTGAAATTTCCCTCAGGACCTCATTCACCGTTTCTATTTGTTCAGCCGCATTTGAGCTTGAAATATCAACGATATGAATAAGAATATCAGCATGTTTAACCTCTTCCAGTGTTGCCCTGAAAGAAGCTATGAGCGTATGGGGCAACCTTTTTATAAGACCCACGGTATCAGTTATGAGCGCCTTTACTCCTTCACCAAGCCATACCTCCCTTGTTGCGGGATCAAGTGTTGCGAACAATTTATTTTCTGTGAAAAGCGAAGAATGGGAAAGGGTGTTGAGTAGAGAAGATTTTCCCGCGTTTGTATATCCAACAAGCGCCACTTTATTCTTATACTGTCTGTTTTTACGAATGACCATCCTGTGGGTTTTTACAGCTCCCAGCTCCTTCTTTATTTTACTGATTCGTTTTGTAATTCTTCTTTTATCGGTTTCAATCTGTTTTTCGCCAGGGCCCTTGGTACCGAGATGGCCTGCGATTCTATGTAAATGAGTCCACATATGTCTCAACCGCGGAAGGGAATAGACCAGGGTTGCGAGTTCAACCTGAAGCTTTGCCTCTCTGGTATGTGCCCGCTTTTCAAATATAGTCAGAATTAGCTCTGTCCTGCTAATAATACGGCATTTAACCAGTCTTTCTAAATTTCTAATCTGAACAGGGGAGAGCTCAAAATCAAAAATGACCGCTTCAACGTCATTCTGAGCTGTAATTATTCTTATTTCTCGTGCCTTTCCGCTTCCAATATAATACGCCGGGTCTATCTTTTCTCTTTTATGGAGGAGTTTTATCTTTGGGTTAAAATCAGCGGTTCTGGCAAGAAGTGAGAGTTCCTGGAGAGAATTTTCATCCCTTACATACTCCCCTTTTTTTGTGTTCAATCCCATGATAACAGCAGGTGTTAAAATCTTTCCCTCTTCACACATTTTTTATAATAAAAACACAGTACAACACAAAAATCAAGAAAAATATTTTGACAAAGTATATATTCCATACTATGTTTTTTTTAAATGACAAAAAGCGAAAAACTTATTATTCTCTTTTTTACCGTTGCTGTTGCATGCGGGCTCCTCTTTATATCTCTCAACAAATACAGGTTTTACCAGAATTATATACAGATCATTGAAACAGATAAAACAAACGAAAATTCTCTTGTAACAAATACGGTATATTTAACCGATAATGTAGAGAGGACAAATTTCTATATTAATAAAATAGATATTAACGGTGCTGATCTGAGTGCACTAACCAGCCTTCCGGGTATCGGGAGAGAAACAGCCCTAAAAATCATAGAATATCGATCACAAAAGGGGAAATTTACAGAAACCCGTCAACTTCTTTTCATAAAGGGGATTGGGGTTAAAAAACTCGAAAAGATTGAAAAATATATTATTATTCAATAATTTTTGACGAAGTAAAGAGTATTTTTTTTGCATTTTTAATATTTCATTATATACTATTATTATAGAGAATATGGTTTTATTCATTAAAATTCTATTATTTTATGCCATAATTTGTTATCGTAAACAAAAAGATACTTAGGAAAAAACCATAGGCGAGCAATTAAATCTCATAATGATTGGAAGTTTACTTGCCTATATTTTTAGGGGGGGTCAATGAGTGATAATGTAGAAGACAAATTAAAGTCACCATTTGACAGTGAATCTGAGGACGATACAATTGCCCTTTCAACTAATGAACTAGACAATATTCTCTCAGAAGCTGAAATAGTCGAGGAAACATCGGGTACTGATGTTGGACCCGAAACAGAGGATATTTCTATATCTGAGGGCGAAGAGGGGGCTGCAAAAGAAACTGGAGCTCTTGAGGATACTATCGAGAGAGATACTGAACCCGGTACAGACTTTTCTGAAGATGAAGAGTTTGATATATCAGGGGAAATAGATGAGTTATCACCAGAGGATCTGGAAAATATTGAGATTGAAGAAAGTGAAGTTGATACTTATGCCCAGGAATTAGAAGATGAATTAGGTTCAGAACAACAAATGCCCGAAATGAAAGAGCCGGAGTTCGAAGAGGAAGGTGTTGAGGAAGATCTGGACCAGGGAATGGCAGACATGGACGCAGAAGGAATAACTCTCGAGGCCAACCTTGATGAGGAAATGGACCTCGATACCTATCTCGATTCGGTTAAGTCTGATATCGATCTTGAATCTGCTGACCTTGGTGAGGGAGAAGAGACTCCTGTTGAATCTCCTGACCTTGAATCTATTGTCCTTGGTGAGGAAGAAGAGACTCCCGCTGAATCTGCTGTTTTTGATGAAACCGGGGATCTCGATTCTCTTGAAGCAAGTGCCGAAGAGGCCTTTAAAGAAGCAGGGATAGAGGGAATCGCAGATGAGCTTGAGGCTGCGGGAATTGAGCTTGAAGAAGAAGGAGTAATGGAAGGGGCAGGAGAACCGGCACTCACTCAGGCCGAGGTAGAAACGGCCGGTGATGGAGAGGAACCTGTTGGAATGGAAGCCGGGACATCAGAGTTCGATCTTGACATTGACGAAGACCTAATTGATGAAGATCTCGAAATAACAGAGGAACCTGTTGAAGGCGGGATGGTGATCTCTGAACCTTCAGAAGAACAAGAAGAAGCAATAATCTTCGAAGGGGAACCAGCAGAAGAAGAAGCCGTGACCTTCGAAGGGGAACCGGCAGCTGCTCCAGCCGAAGAAGAAGTGGTTGACCTTGGTGAGGAATCATTTGAAGAAGAAATGGCCGGTTTTGAGGAGGAGTCCATTGATCTTGAAACAGCCGCATCCGAGCTTAAGCTTCAGGAAGATGAAGGTATCAAAATAGAAGAGGAACCTTTTGAAGGCGAAGTAACGCTCACTGAAGAGGAAGAGCAAATATTGAGTGAAGATTTTGACCTTGAGGAGGAAACTGCAGAAGGGCCCATTTCTGAAGAGGTTGTCACAGTAACAGGGGAAGAACTTTCTAAAATTACTGGAGAAGAGGAGTGGGAGCCGGGCACTGCCGAACCTGAAGAAGGTCCAGGAATCACGGCTGAAAAAAAACCTGTGCCGGACATGGATGAGACTACTATAGACAATACACTTTTTAATGATATTACCATAATCTTGAAGTATATGGATAACCTGCTGGGTGAGCTACCTGAAGAAAAGATAAAGGAGTTCTCACAATCTAAATATTTCTCACTTTACAAAGAGGTCTTCGAAAAGATGAATATCGCGTAGACAGTAGCCCGTCCTTTTTTTGATTAATCTTTATTTCAGCCTTACCAGTCAGGCATACCAGCAAATAAAATATCCATAACGTATTTACAAATATTCACCCCTTACAATTTTACACAACAATGATTATTTCTTGGTGCCCGCATCACTTTCAACCCCATAAAAAATTATGGTTTTATTTTGACGAACTGCCTGTTAATGATTATAGATACCTTAGTCCGGGATGTTATCAAAATGAAGTATGAAGGAGAGAGAAGATGGCCGAAAAACTAAAACCTGGCGTAATTGAAAATATTAATAATATCATCTCAAGAGCTTTTAAAGAGAAGAGAAATACACTCTTTGAACACGAAGTATATGCAATTCTTGAAGAACTTGACATAAACATACCCAGACATCTGTTTATCAGGGATGAAAGGGACATCACAAACAATACTCTCTCACTTTTTGGAAGCGAAAAGATCGTATTAAAGACAGTATCTGAAGATATTCCCCACAAATATAAAATGGGCGGTGTGGTTATTGTGTATAAAGATCTTGAATTCGTAAAATATTCATTAAAAAAAATGAAGGCGTCAATTGAAAAAAAGGGATACAAGGCCCATGGAATTCTCATTGTAGAATACATCGAATATTCAAAGGATATTGGAAACGAAACACTCCTTGGATTCAGAGAAAGCGAAGCATTTGGCCCTGTAATATCATTCAGTAAAGGAGGAACAGATGCAGAACACTTTGCAGCCAATTTCTCACCTCCAAACTTAATTCTCGCTCCAATCGGTAGTAAATGGGCAGAGGCACTTCTTCAATCAACAAAAATTCAGAAGAAATATATGGATGAAGGAAAACCGGATTATATATCTAAAATCGTTGAAACCGGGGTTAAGTTCAGTACTCTATCCACCTGCTTTTCAAATTTTTTCGAATCAGAAACCGGCTTTGTTTTAAAGGAGTTTGAGGTTAATCCGTTTATATTTGACCCTGAAGGAAACTTTATTGCGATTGATGGTTTTGCGCGATTTGACAGGAAAGAAAAAGATAGGATATATATGGAGGTAATGCCAAAAGGAACTCTCACACCCTTTTTTGAACCGGCTGGCATTGCTGTCGTTGGTATAAGTACTCATGACAATACGAAAGCCGGAAATATAATAATTAAAAATTTATTAAACCTGGAAAGAGAAGATGTCTTCTGCATTAATATAAAAGGCGGAGAGGTTACTATTAAAGGCAGGAAGCTGCACCTCTATAAATCAATCAGGGAGATTAAAACCTCTGTTGATCTCTCAATCATCTCTGTACCCGCGGAGGCTACTATTCCTGTAGTTGAAGACTGCGCAAAAAAGGGTGTGAAAGCAATAATTCTCATCCCCGGCGGATTCAGTGAAATGCAGAAAAATCAGGCTGTAGAAGAAAAAATTCTTGAAATCTGTCTAACGAATCACATCAGGATAATGGGGCCCAATTGCCTTGGTATAGTATATTCAAGTGATGAGAAGGCACGGGGAATCAATACTTTCTTTATACCCGAAGAGAAGTTTATCGTAAACCTTGAAAGAAATAAAAATGTTGCCATTTTAAGCCAGAGCGGCGCGCTGGGAATTACAGAGATATATAATTTGCGAAATGCAATTTCCCCAAAAGTTGTTGTAAGCTATGGAAATCAACTCGATATCGATGCCTGTGATCTTGCAAACTATTTTGAAGATGAGCCGCTGGTAGATGTCATTGGATTTTATATTGAGGGGTTTAAGCAGGGGGCCGGAAGAAAATTCTTTAATATTACTTCAAAGAGCAAAAAACCGATCATTGTTTATAAGGCAGGAAGAACAGAGGCAGGAAGACTGGCAGCACAGTCACACACAGCGAGCATTTCAGGTGAATATGAGATCGCGAAAGCCGCGATGAAGCAGGCAGGTCTTGTAGTTGCTGATACGATGATTGATCATTGTGATTTTATCAAAACCTTCGCGCTTTTACATGACTTCCAGGTAAAAGGAAACAGGGTAGCAGTAATTACCAACGCCGGTTATGAAAAGACCTATGCGGCAGATAACCTCGGGGCACTCATTTTGGCGGACCTTGACAAACCGACGATGGATAAGCTTGATCAAATGTTACCCTCCTATGTAAATGCGGGACCTCTCCTTGATCTAACCGCAATGGCAAGCGATGAATTATTTGAGCGGTGCATTGATATTTTACTCGGGTCAAAAACTACTGATGCACTTTTTATCTCCATTGTCCCGCAGGCTATATTAATACACACAACAGATGAAGAGATAGACAAATATAAAAAAAACATAGCAGCGAGAATCGTGAATATAGTTCACCGTTATAAAAAACCAACCGTTGTTTCTGTAAATGTTGTATCCGGCGCAGACGCGGTTTACAATAAATTAGGGCAGACTCTTGATGCCGGAGGTGTGCCTACATTCCTCACAGCAGAACGGGCAATGGTTTGCCTGAACGAATTCATAAAATACAGGATGTCTAAAGAAACACATGACTTGAGCGAATGGCTGAAAGAATAGGCAAGTAAACCTGTCAATCATTATGAGAAGTTATTTCTTGCCTCGTTATTCGTTTGGTATTTTTTTTGAAACAAAATCCCGGGTTTCCTTGTTTAATATTTTTTTTGAAACAAAATCCCGGGTTTCCTTGTTTAATAAATTCAAACTTTTTATTAAACAGGGAGGTAACAAGAAATGAGAAATTTTAACCTGGTTGTGCTGGAGGGCAATCTCGTGAGCGATCCGGAAATCCGGTCCACACAGAACGGTACGGCTCTGTGTACATTTTCAATCGCAAGCAACTATTCCTTTTACAGGGATGAGGAGCTTCAGGAAGAGGTATATTTCCTGGATGTAACTGTATGGGCTAAACTCGCGGAGCTTTGCAACGAGCATCTCAAAAAAGGCAGACGTGTGATTGTGAATGGAAGGATCAAGCAGAGTAAATGGCTGGACGATGATGGGGGTACACATTCAAAAATTTCCATAGTGGGCAATCAGGTGCAGTTTCTTGATTTTAAGGACAGCCAGAAAGACGAAGCTGAGCTATCCGAGGAAAATGTACCTTTTTAAGTGCAGGGATTAATCTCCGGAGGCAGGGGGCAATATGAAGAAGCTCTCTGCCTCTTATATGTATCCGGTTGGGGCAGTACAACACATCTTTCTGCCTCTTATATGCGTCCTGTTGAGCAGTACAAAAAAGCTCTCTGCCTCTTATATGCGCCCGGCTGCCTGTAGTATCTAAAACAAAGTAATAGGCGAGTAAGCTTATCAATCATGATGAAAATTTATTTCTTGCCTATGGTTTTTACCAAATTATTTATTATTTTGCAGTAACAAAAGTCGGTATTAAAATACCAGAATATTATTAGATTAAACCATAAAGAGGGAGTGAAATTTAATCGATAATGTAAGAGAAGTTTATCCACAAATAAATTGTCTTTGAAGCGCCTGACGCATCATGAATTACGCCTATAAAGAAAAATTGTATACAAGAAAAAGAAACTTAAGGGCCCTCATTTTATTGCCCGTTATCCTTTGCATCCTTTTCAGCAGCCCTTTCATTACCTTTGCAATAGATCCATATGATGTCATAGAATCCGGGCCTCCTCTTATCACAGATGAAGGTATACTTTTCCGCTACAAACAAAAGGGTGAATCTCCGCGATATGTGATGGTAAGCGGTGATTTTAACCGCTGGGAAAACCCTATCTTTATGAAAGAAAACCGGCATGGTGTCTATGTTCTCCTTTATAATAAAGAATATGAAAAGGCTATTGTGTTAAATGAAGGAAAATATACATACATGTACCTGGTTGACGGGGTATGGGTTAAGGACTATCTCAACAGCAAATCAGTATACGATCAATACGGGACCGAACTCTCATATTTCGAGGTTTTTACCCCAATTATTCTTTTAAAAAATAATCCTGTTAAGGTTAATCATAATAAATACATATTCTACTATGAAAATGTGTCTGCAAAAAATGTATACATTGCCGGAGATTTTAATAACTGGAACCCCTTCTCCCTTCCCATGAGAAAAAATAAAAGCGGAATATGGGAGGTAGAGCTGGATATTCCACAGGGTTCTTATTCATATAGGTTCATAGTTGATGGTATTCACAGGAAAGACCCTCTTGGAATGACCCGTGTTCAGGATCGATTCGGGGATGAAGTATCCTACCTTACACTTCCATTTGAATAACTTCAAAATCAAACTTTCTCTCTTTTTTTTTCTGCTAATTGTTACAGCTAATTATTTTAAATCCGGATCATAGGTAAATGAGTATTCATATCTTAAATATGAAATATAGAATGACACTATGCGGCTATAATCACATCGGGACGGAGCAGCAATCGAGGTGTTGCGCAAGCTACTCTCTCACGGGTTTATAAGCGTAGGAGTCATGAACAATATATATCTTTTTTTGATTCAGGAGCTTCCCATCCGCATTAAAAACCAAAACAGAATACACACCGAGTTTATCAAACAGTGCTTTAAACGAAAACGAAGTCCATTCAGGTTTTATTGGGAGTTCTTTACCTGCAAAAGGTTCAAGACCCTTAATGTCTATTCTATAAATATCGACCCGTGCGGTATTCTGCTCAAAAGGGGTCCTGGACTTTACAAAAATTGTGACATTCCCCCTTGTAAATGTATTGGATTTATTTATAGGTTTCTGCTTTACATAATCAACATTTTCACAAAAGTATAAATTCGGTCTTGCCGTTATATTCTTGTACCCCTTAATCCCGAAATAGGCAGCGAATATAACAAAGATCAGCACACTGATGGTAATAAAAAACCAGGCCGAGGAAGATTTGACACCCGCAGGTTCTCCTGGTCCTTTAAAAATAAACTCCCTTTGAGGTGTTTCCATCATGGCAGGAATATTCCCGGCACCCCGGGCTCCCGCACCTACCTTTTCCTGGAACTCTCTTCGAAAATGTTCTTTATAATCCTGATAACTCCTCCCACCGGAATCTCCGGCCCTAATTTCACTCCTGCCCATATCCCTGGCACTCATGCCCTCCATACCTGTGCCCCTGACGCCTATACCTGTGTCACTCCTGCCTGTATCTCTACTCCTAGCGTAAAACTCTCCCGGCCTTCCTACCCTTCTTGAATGCCTTTTTAGAAAGGCTGATCCGACAACAGCAACAAAAAGAGAAATACCTGCAAGCAGGACAAGAATAAAAATTACAGTCATTACCATTGTATGGTTTTATCCCTGTAAGAAGATTACTACAAATTGATTTTCGGTTTTTTTAAAATAAACTGAAATAAATAGACTTAAAATCGCCTATCTTCTATAATGTTGATTAAATCCTTTTATTCATAGAGAAAATCAACCCTGCAGGGGACATCAATTTTTTCTTTTCCCCTTCCAATAATTGTAATAGAAGAATCATTCTTTCTAATAATATCCTGAACTCCCTTAAAATCCTTCTCGATACCGATCAATCCCATGACCAATTTAACTTCAAAAGGAGACTCACCATTTATTTCACAGTAAGACCTATAGCCATTTTCATAGAAAAAGTTATCTTCTAAACTTGCTTTTATTCCATAATGAAAAAAAGATGAAGTTTCTTCCATGCCCAGGACAGCTACAACCCTTCCGTTCCAGGGCGCGTAATGTCTCCCGCCATTCGACATCCAGAACAGCGTTTCAGCAAGAACTTTTGGATCTTTAAGCTGGAAATATAGATATCCCTCTTCCGGGAGAGATATTGCTGTGTATGTAAAATCCTTTTCAATGTCGCTTATAAAAATACATATGTCTTCAAAACCTTTTTGCAGTGGATAACACGTTAAATCTACCGTATTTCCAAAGACATCGGGGACTTTTGACCTGTCTGAAATTTCGCAGGCTGGTCTCAGCAATGAATAACCCCTATTTTTTGGATCTTCTACAGGATAAACAGCTGTATACCCGGTCACAGGATCGGAAATATCAATTATTCCGGCGCCCGGCCTGTCCGGAAGCTGTAAAGACGGGTGATGGCCAAGCGGCATTTTCCCTTTAAAGCCTTTAATGATGTGTTTATTATAAATCACCGGCTCACTTTCTGATATACTAATTATCTTATCAACACTACCCTCATCATAATCGAGATCCATGGTTAGAGAAATTGCTTTATGCTCACCATTATCTATAAAACCTGTAACTTCCCAGTTATCATTCGAGGTTTGCCCGTGCAAAGGATACTTTTTTCCTTCATAGGGTTCCTCGTTCCCACCGAAAGGAAAACAGAAAAAATCACCCCGTAAAACATTCACTATTTCATCCAACCCTTCCATCCTTGCTTCTTCCCACCAGGGAGCGATAAAAAAGGGATTCACCTCTTTCCCATCATTATTAAAAAGTGCCGTAAGATGCCCGCCCTGTACGGTTATGAAAACCTGCACCTTTTTGTTACTGATTGTATAGCTTGGCTGCCCGTAGTATGTTTTTATAGCCCCCATTTTACTCGCCCTCTATTTCTTATGATATTTACCGATATAAAAACAAGATACTGTTTAATAAATCAACCATTTCTATTAATATACATCTTAACAGGGTATAAAAGATATGCAAGTAAACTGTCAATCATTATGAGATTTTATTGATCGCCTATGGTTTTTACCTTATTATTACTTTGTTTACAATAATAAATTCCGGTACAAAATACCAGCATATTCTGGTACGTAGTACCAGCTTTTAATGGATAAAACCATAATTGTAACAGGCACTTTGAACACAAATTCAGCTGCAAATTGCCAAAATCAATCGGGGTAAAAATGAACAAACCGGCATTGGAAGGCGGTAATCCTGTAAGGATGACACTTCTTTCTTTCTCGCCTCCGGATATACAGAATGATGAGATTGAAAGCGTAATCAGTGTGCTGAAATCTAAATGGATAACAACCGGGAAGAAATGTGCAGAGTTTCAGAGAGCGCTTTCCTCATACACCGGCGCCAGACATGCTGTTGTTCTTAATTCAGCAACAGCCGGGCTTTTCTTATCCCTTAAGATAGCAGGCATAAAAGAGGGAGACGAGATAATTACCACACCCTATACTTTTGCTGCGTCTGTAAATGTTATTATTCATACAGGCGCAAAGCCTGTTTTCGCCGACATTGAAGAAGATACGTTTTCGATTTCACCGGAGGAGATCATAAAGAAAATCACACACAATACGCGGGCAATCATACCTGTCCATTTCGCGGGGCACCCTGTGGATATCGACGCAATCTGCGAAATTGCAAAACATCATAATCTTACTATAATTGAAGATGCCGCACACGCAATCGGCGCAGAATACAAGGGGAAAAAGATTGGAAACGGCGAACAGAAGTCAGTCTTTTCCTTTCATGCTGTAAAAAACTTAACTACCGCTGAAGGGGGTGCAGTCACAACGAATGACGATGACTTTGCCGGACAATTGAAGCTATACTCGCTTCACGGACAGACAAAGGACGCATACTCAAAGCTGCTGGTGGGCGGCTGGAAGTACGATATCGCGGTCCCCGGTTACAAGTTCAACATGACCGATATCCAGGCCGCCATTGGAATAGAGCAGCTTAAGCGTCTGGATGAGAACAGGAAAAAAAGGGCCCTAATTGCCAAACAGTATTCTGACCTTCTTAAAAAATACAATTTTGTAAAAACCCCGGAAGCAAAGAAGGAAATAACCCATGGATGGCATCTCTATCCTGTCATCATCGATTTCTCCAGGCTTAAAACAGACAGGGATACTTTTATATCCGCGCTTGGAGCCGAAAATATTTCTTCAAATGTTCATTTTATCCCTGTGCATACGATGAGCTACTACAGAAATAACTTTGGATACAAACCGTTAGATTTTCCCAGAGCATATAACACTTACCTGAATGAAATAAGCCTTCCCATTTACCCTCAGATGAGCCGGAATGATATAGACGATGTAAAAGAGGCAATTTCAAAGCTGTTTACCTTCTACAAAAAATGATTTTGTCCCTGTGTGTCTTACAGTTATATTAAGGATACTTATATGAGTTTGAATATCCATACATTTTAAATTGAGGTCATCTCATGCATCCAACACTGCTAAAACTTGGCCCTGTTGAAATACGATACTACGGTCTCATGTATGTTATAGCCATAATAGCGGGTATCATTCTTCTTCGAAAAGAAATGCCAAGGAAAAAGCTCAACCTGACAAAAGACGATATCATAAGTTTCGCCTTCTGGGTCGTCATTGGAGGTATTTTGGGGGCCCGTCTCTATTATGTGCTTTTTATGTGGAAACAGTTTTATGCCAGTCATCCGGTTGAGATTTTTGCAATCTGGCATGGCGGGCTCGCGATCCACGGAGGCATACTCGGCGGGTCAGCCGCGGCTTTTATATTTTCCAGAACTAAAAAAGTATATTTTTTCGATTTGACCGATGCTGTCGCTCCTATGCTTGCCCTGGGCCAGGCTTTAGGGCGGTTCGGAAATTTCATGAACGGTGACGCTCACGGCATCCCGACATCGCTTCCCTGGGGCATTGTTTTCCCTGTAGGGAGTATCGCTGGTGACGAGTTCCCGGGCCAGAGTCTTCATCCTGTGATGCTGTATGAGCTCGCCTTGAATGTGATATCTTTCTTTATACTTTGGAGACTCAGAAAGAGAAACCACAAGAGCGGATTTATTTTTGCAGTATATCTTTTAAATTACGGAGTTATCCGTTTTTTTGTTAGCTTTCTGAGAGCAGACAGTCTCATGCTCGGAAACCTCAGGGGAGCCCAGGTTCTCAGTATTATTTTTGTGGCAGGGGCTGCTGTATTTATATTTGTTTTTAAATTGTGGACAAAGGATGAAAGGAAAGTAAATGTCAGGTCTTTAAAAAAGAGGCAATAATGTAGTTGCAATTCCCCCCCGTGCCATTGTAACGCATAACAGGAAGGAACTTACATAACCATTCTGATTCTTAAGTACACCTCTTTCCATTTACTTTGTTTTTACTGCTAAAAAAATGAGAAAAGGAGAAATGTTCATTTGATTGAAATCATCGCTGATCTTCATATTCACACAATCGCAAGCGGACATGGGGCGGATACCATACGCACAGTCTGTGAGTTTGCCTGTAAAAAGAACCTCAAAGCCATAGCCATAACAGATCATGGGCCAGGGTTTCCCGGAGGAGCAGGTATTACCTATTTTATGTCGCTTCAGAGGCTCGCAAATAATATAATATTCCCTTTAAAGATAATTACAGGTATTGAAGATGATATAAAAAACAGAAAAGGTGATCTGACAATCTCCGATGACATACTTAAGGGGCTCGAGATCGTCATGACAGGGTGCCATCCCTTTACATGGATAGCGAAGCAGAGTAAGCGGGTCAGGACAGATGCTGTGGTAAACGCAATCACTAACGGCCGCATCAAGGTCTTTACCCATCCTGTGGGAACCTATATAGATATTGAATTGAAACCGGTCCTGGACGCTGTCATCTCTGCCGGTGCTGCGCTCGAGCTGAATACCAGTAAAATCGATAAGACCGATGTTATCATGGATTTACTTGAAAAATGCGGCACGAATAATATACCAATCGTGGTGAACAGCGATGCGCATACGGCCGATGAGGTCGGTAGCTTCGACGAAGCTCGTAGACTGTTGGACGAAACAGGTTTTCCGGAGCATCTTGTTGTGAATAGATCAAAAGAATCTATAAAATCTTTTTTTGATATTGTGTGGAAATAAATGAAAACCTAATATTTAGGAGCAGGTTTTCAAGCCGGAATTAATTATTATTGTGTGGAAATAAATGAAAACTGTAAAATTCGGAACACGGCTC
>DAOVJS010000158.1 GCA_030673105.1 Spirochaetota bacterium | reverse complement strand
TCTACCTTTTTTTTCTCTTTATCACTGAGTCTATCAATAAAGAGCACCCCGTCCAGATGGTCTATCTCATGCAGCAGCACCCGTGTCAGTAAATTGGACGCGGTAATTTCTACCATTCTTCCAGAACGGGTAAGTCCCCTGGCAATCAACTTTGTCGATCTTTGAACATCCGCATTTATACCGGGAATACTCAAACATCCTTCTTCCATGAAAGCTGTTTCTCTGGAGCTGGACACAATAACCGGATTGATGAGAGCCATTTTCTCAAAATTCTTCTCTTTCAGTGAAAGGACAATAATTCTCTTTGAGATTCCGACCTGAGGGGCAGCAAGCCCGATACCACCTTCTTCCTCCATAATCTCAAACATGTCTTTGATAAGAGCACCTGTGCTTTCATTGATCTCATGTACTTCATCCGAGATCTTTCTCAACACAGGGTCCGGATATATTTTTATTGTATAATTTGACATACTTAAAATATAACTGTGAATTCCGGTTTCACCTATTAATATTTACAAACTTTGTGCCAGTACCCTCCGGTATTTTTAAAGCATCGAAACAGGGTCTATATCAATTTCGATATACTGACCCTTTTTCTTCTTTAAAGTATTATATATTTCCCTTAGCACCGATCTCACCGGTTCTAATTGTTTCACCTTAATAATAACGTGAACCCTGTAGTTATTTTTAATTCTGGAGAAGGGACAGAAAGTCGGCCCCAGAATCGAAATATAATCTCCAGTCCTCTCCTGAATTAATGAAACAGTGTTATACGCACTTTCGAAAAGATCCTTGGAAATAATCCCTCTGAACACCAGCCTTATTATTCTGCAAAATGGCGGATAGATAAGAATTTCCCTGTACTTTATCTCCCGTATGAAAAACTCTTCATAGTTCTGATTTTTCGCTGTCTGGATAGCGTAGTGCACGGGGTTGTAAGTCTGTATAATAACTTCTCCACCTTTCTCACTCCTGCCGGCCCTGCCCGAAACCTGGGTTATAAGGTTAAAGGTTCTTTCAGCAGACCTGAAATCCGGGAAGTTAAGCGGTATGTCCGCATTCAGTACACCCACGAGTGTGACATCAGGAAAATGAAGACCCTTTGTAACAATCTGGGTCCCCAGGAGGATGTCAATACGCTTTTTGGAAAAGGCCGACAGAATCCTGGAAAGAGATCCTCTCTTTTTAACAGTGTCCGTATCCATTCTGGCAGAAACAGCTCCGGGAAAGTAATCATTAAGGAGCCCTTCAATTTTTTCAGTCCCGAATCCGGAGTATAAAAGCTTTTCATCACCGCATGCGGGGCAGACTTCATGAATCTGTTCCAAATATCCGCAATAGTGACACTTAAGCCTCTTCTCTCCTTTATGGTACGTTAGGGTTATATCACAGTTTTTACATTTAAATACATACCCGCAATTTTCACAATACACGTATGGAGAGAACCCTCTACGGTTAAGAAATAGGATCACCTGCTCCTTTTTCTTTAACCTTCTCTCAATTGCCTTGAAAAGGAAGGTAGAGATATATTTCTTACCCTTAATCTTACGTAAATCAGCAATGTGTGCTTTCGGCAGCTTCTGGTTCAGCACACGGTGGGAAAGCTGCAGGAATGTGAATTTTTTCAGTTTGGCAAGATAAAAAGACTCGATGGAAGGTGTCGCGCTTCCGAGCAGTAAAGTCGCTCCATGTTTGCCTGCACGGTAGTACGCGACTCCCTTTGCGTTATACCTGGGAGTCTCCTCTGATTTATAACTCGTTTCATGCTCCTCATCAATGATGATGATCCCGATATCCTTCATGGGAGCAAAAATTGCTGACCGTGCACCTATAACAATCTTCTTCTCACCGGAAAGTATCCTCTGCCACTCATTAATCTTCTCTGCTTTTGTGAGCCTTGAATGTAGAATGGCAAGCTGATCCCCAACACGCTTTGAAAAGTAGTTAATTGTCTGGGGAGTAAGAGATATTTCAGGAACAAGGAGAATAGCTCCCTTGTCCTTCTTTAAGACTTCATGAATAATCCGCAGATAAATTTCTGTTTTTCCGCTTCCGGTAATTCCATATAATAGAAAATGCGAGGCGCCTTCTTCATCAAGGGACTTCCTGAGCCTGTCAAACACAACCTGCTGCTCATCCGTAAGCACTATGTCACCATCTCTCTCTCCGGTCGGAAACTGGTTGTCAATAATGATACTCTTCTCTCTTTTCTTGTATCCCTTTGGTATTATCGTCCACAGCGCTTCCCCGATGGAACAGAGGTAGTACCGTGATATCCACTCGCCCGCCTCGATAAGATCATCATTCAACACAGGTTCTTTATCAAGGGTCTCTTCGACGGGTTTTATATATGGAAGGTCCGTTTCCTCTTTTATTTTATAGATTATTCCAACGGTGGGTTTCTGTTTCAGCTGAACGGCCACCCTCATGCCCGGGCATGCATTCACACTGTGGTTTTTGAGTTCATAGGTTAGCGGCCCTATCGGTTTATTAAAGACAATGTCTGCAAACATCTATTTTTGCCCGGTAACTGTAGATAAATACCATAACATCTATTTTTGCCCGGTAACTGTAGATAAAAAAAACTACTTTTTCAGATCTCTGTAAAAATCTCTGAGCATTTTAAGATCATTCCATGTGTCCCTTTTATACCTGTCCGGGAAACGCAGAACTGCGGCAGGATGGTAGGTTAAAATCAATGGTATGTCTTTATAATGGTGAATCTTACCTCTGAGTTTTGAGATTCCTGTGTCAGAGCCCAGCAAAGTCCGGACTGCCACTCCCCCCAGGCAGCATATAATGGACGGATTAATTAATGCTATCTGCCTCTCAAGGTAGGGAAAACAGGTGTTGATTTCTTCAGGGAGGGGGGTACGGTTACCCGGCGGCCTGCATTTGACCACGTTTGTAATGTAAACTTCATCCCGTTTCAACTGGATTGCGGCAAGCATTCCGGAGAGGAACTGCCCTGCCTTCCCGACAAAGGGCTCTCCTTTGATATCTTCCATCTCACCGGGGCCTTCTCCGATAAATATAATGCCCCCCTCAAGATTTCCCTTGCCGGGAACAGCATTCAATCTTTTGAGATGAAGATGGCATTTAGTGCACCTCCGAACGTCATTATCAATCAGCGTTATTTGATCTTTTTTTGATAAAGTGATTCCGGAGTACTGTTTACTTAGTCTATCAGTGAATCCGGTTTCAAGATAATCTATCACATCTTCAATAATACCGGAAAACTGCTTTTTAAAATCCAGTTCTTTCACCTAGAATTTTCTCTTTTCTTCAGCCGACTTACAGACAATACATTTTTTTGCCTCCGGGATTGCAAGAAGCCTCTTCTCTTCAATCTCATTACCACAGTCAACGCATCTACCGTATACATTTTCTTCAATTCTTTTTAACGCATTAACAATTTCGTTCAGTCTCTCCTGCTCCTTCTCGCTCAGCCTGTTGGTGACCTGTAATTCATACACAGTATTCGCCGTATCAACTATATCGCCCGTGACATTCTCACTTTCCACAATAGCTATATCATTCCGCTCTTCCAGATCAATTGTTTTCAGTATTTCTTTTTTATCATCATTTAACTTTTCAACTATTTTAACCAAGACCTTTTTATTCATATCCTCCCCCCGCTGAGTAATTAGATCCCTTTAATGAATAAGCAAGTAATCCATCAATTATACACATCTTTACTGGCGATTGAATTTAAAACAAAAAAGAGAAGACGCCAAATGAAAAATAGTACCGGGAGGAAAAAAAGTTAAGAAGATTCTGCATAAACCTTCGAAAGCATCGTTTCAAGACGATCCCTTTCCAAGAGTAACAAAGGTCTAATTTTAGCAAGGTCCTGGGCCTTTTCAGAAAAACGAGAGGCTGTAACAAAAATGCCCTTTGTCGCTCCCTCTTCAACCATTCTATCTAAAAGCTCTCTAACCGGAATTTCACCAACAGTATTTGTCCATCTCACCAGATGCAATACGCACGCAAAGTCAGTTCCCTTAGAGCGGGAGATTCCAATAAATTCAAGAAAATCATCTCTTTTAAAATTATACCTTTCCACTTTCACCTTAAGAAGTTTACACAGTTCAGCCCCTGTTGATAGAAAATCATGTTTTAAGGCGGTTATAAATCTTGTAAGATTTTCACTTTTAGATATTTCCCCATATATCTGCAGCTTATTTTCAATGTCTTTGTATTGGGGACTTTCAGATTTTATTTCATTCCATAACATCATAGCCTTATTTAAGTCTCCCGCCTGGACCAGATGGTCAGCGTACTGATACTTCGCCTCAATTAAACCCTCCCCCTTTATATCCGGCATGGCGAGCGCCTTTTCAAAAAAATCAAAACCTTCAGCTTTTTCTGAAAGTATCGTGTAGATATTTCCCAGATGAACATAGATATCGAACCTCAACTTCTCATCTTCAAGCGCATGTCGAAACTCCTTAATACTTTTTTGATAGATCCTGTCCTTTTCCAGGATCAGGGCATAGTAATAATGCGCCTCGGGTAGATCCGGATTTTGCTCTATGGCCCGCATCAAGGATCTTTTTGCTTTATCAATATGTTTCAACTGGTAATTTAATTTTCCATACTCAAGGTATGCTTCGGGAAAATTATCACTGGCCCGAAAGGCTTTTTCAAAATATTCGATGCCCTTCTGCAATTCTCCATTATTTTTTGTCAGGATTCCCAGATAATAGAAAGCTTCCGAATTATTGGGGCTCAACGAGACAACTATCTGAAACTCCTGATAGGCCTTTTTTATATTCCCGATTCTCAGATTCACCGTGGCTAATTTTTCGTGGATTTCAGCCTCGTTTAAAGGGTGCGGAAACTTTGTGCTCAGGGCGACCTTGTTATACTCAACAATTGCCAGTTCATAATTTTCTAGATATTCATAGCACTGCCCGATATACCAGCTGTATAATTTATTTGTGGTTTCTTTACCAAGGAGTTCCTGAAAAAGCTCCAGCGCCTCTTTATATTCTTCTGCTTTAAAGCTCTTTAGCGCCCTGTCATATTTTTTTTCATACTTCGATGATTGAAAGAATAATCCAACGAATATGAAAATCAATCCAATAAAAATAACAAAAATAAAAACTATCATATACTGTTCCCGCAATATTTATGCTATTTAACCATCAGAATCAATAAAAGACCTTGATAAGATACAATCCGCAGGAACGAGCGGTTTTTCCAGCCTTATTCCTGCTTCTTGCCCGCAGTATCTCATTTACCTTTTCGGGTATTCGCTCATGTTTCTCAAGGTCTAAAAATGATCCTAAAATCGTTCTTACCATTTTTCTCAGAAAACTTTTTGCAATAATATCAAATATAATAAAATCATTCTTCCTTAAAAAGCCGCATTTAAACACCCTGCAGAGAGGAATTTCATCACCGGCAAGAGTAGCAAAACTGGTAAAGTCATGGGTACCAGTTATTTTTTTACAATACTCATTCAGGAGATGAATATTTACTTCTCTACCCACCCATAAGGCATAATTCCTGAAAAATGGGGAAAGAACAGCCACATTACTAATTATATACCTGTACCACCTCTTTTTCGCGCTGTAGCGGGGATGAAATTTTATTGGCATCTCAAATACATCTAAAATTCGAATATCCGCGGGGAGTCTGGAATTCAACGC
>DAOVJS010000115.1 GCA_030673105.1 Spirochaetota bacterium | reverse complement strand
TTTAGAAAATCCTTCCATAGGATATAAGCCATCGGGGCGGCACCCATGGGGAGACCGGGATGACCCGAGTTGGCTTTCTGTATGGCATCAACGGCTAAAAAACGGATTGTATTAATAGCACGGATTTCAATATCTGTCATGTATAATTCTCCTTTATCCTGAACCGTATCAGGCTTAATTTGTAAGGTCAGTTCGGATGTTTGTCAAAAATTTCACGAATATAGATAAAAATACAATGATTTTTTCGGGAGTCAAACTATTTTTCTCATCCATCTTTTAATATTACTTTAAACAGAATGAAACTATCTTTTTCAACAGCATGGATAAACGGTGATATCTCACGTCTGGTTGAGGTTCTCCCCCATGTTGATACCTTAGAAATCGGGACAAGAGGCGATGGGGAATTTTTTACATTTTTAGAAAACCTCGTTGCCAGAGAAAATAAACCGGTAACGTCCATACACGCCGTCTCAGGGCCGCATAAAAAAGAGAAAGAGCCTGACTATTCACCTCATTTCGCCAGTCCCGACAGCAGCTTGAGAGAGGGTGACTTAGAAAATATTTTTTTGACCGCCGGATGGGCAAAAAAACTGGGCACAAAAGCGGTGATTCTCCATACAGGAAGGATTGAGGATAAAACACTCCGGGATAATTTTCTTCTTTATAGGGAGAGGCTTATTCAGGAAGGCGAATCCGATAATCTCAGAGAAATAAAAAGAGAAATCATTGCAGCAAGAAAAAAAATCAGCGGAGACTACCTCGAAACAGCGCTTGCCGGACTTAGAAAATTATGCACCAATTTTCCCGGAATTACATTCTGCATCGAGACCCGTCTTCATTTCTATGAAATACCTCTGCCCGATGAGGCTCATTACATATTTGAGAGGCTTCGCCTGCCCAATCTCGGTTACTGGCATGATTTAGGTCACACATTCATATTGAGTAAACTCGGATTCGTTCCGATGGAGGTATGGCAAAAACGATTCTCCAACAGATGTATTGGTTTACATATACATGACGTTGATCAAAACCTGCAAGACCACTACCCGCCCGGTTACGGAATACTGGATTTTCCGAAGATCTTAAAAGAATTTAACAGGCAAACTCTTTTTACACTTGAAATAAATCACAGACACTCATTTGATACTGTATTGAGAGGGCTGAAATATTTAAGAAAGATGGAATGAGCGTAAGACGTGAACCCGTCAATATACATGCAGTACATCATTCAACATCCGGATAACGCCTGGCCACCGACCTCAGGATATCCAGGCTCTGAAAAAAGGCCACAACTATCTCAGGATCAAACTTCTTACCTGACAGCTCCTTCATTTCAGTGAATACTTTCTCCTCAGGCCACGCGTCTTTATACACCCGTTTTGACAGCAGGGCATCGTATACGTCTGCAATAGCAACTAATCTTCCAAAAAGAGGTATTTCTTCACCATATAAGGATGTCACCATCCGCTTTTTATCCAATTTTTCCGGCTTGCCTGTTTTTATGTTAATGTAACCAGGATATCCGGTCCCATCCCAGTTTTCATGGTGCCTTAATGCAGCCTGTACTGCCACCTCATCAAACTGCGATTGCTTATCGATAAACAGCCTGGCCCCAAGGAAGGTATGCCCCTTCATTATCCCCCGTTCCGCTTTTGTGAGCTTCCCCGGTTTTTTCAAAATTCTATCAGGAATAGCTACCTTTCCGACATCATGAACCATTGCAGCCATCCTCAAAACATCCCTGACCTTGTTTATCTCTTCTTTAGAGATATTTCTGTTCTTTGCCCAGCGCTCGTAAATTTCGATCGAGTATGTTGCTACCCTGTTGACATGGGGCCCTGTCTCCTTGGGATCCCTGAGCTCCGCCATGGCGATCAATCTTAAAATGAGCGCTCTTGTTAATTGAGCTCTCTGCAGGGCCATGCTAGCTGTACTCGCGAAATGCTGGCATATAATTTCATCTTCCGAATCGAAAGAGATTACCCTTCCTTCGGGATCCTGTTTATTAATAATCTGCAGAACTCCGATTATATCTCCTCTGGTACTTTTCAGGGGCACAGTAAGCATGGAGGTTGTTTTATACTGGGATACCAGGTCATAACTCGAATCAAAATTATAGGGTGCCTCTTCATCTATTTCATAGACATCCGGTATACTCAACGTCCGACCTGTTTCAGCGACGTATCCTGAAATCGATTCAGTGCTAATTCTGACCCTGAATGTCGAATAGATAAGTTTGTGACCGGAAGGTAATTTCTTTTGAAGAGTCGCGTTCTGGACATAGCTGAATATCAGATCAGCTTCTTCTCTTATATATATTGATCCGGCATCCGCGATTGTAATTTTCCTTGCTTCTGACAGTATCCTTTCGAGCAGTATATCAAGGTCCTGCACAGTAGAAAGCTCTGTGTCAAGCCGGATTATTTCTTTCAGTCTTTCAGTTTCATTCAACATTTAAGGTATTGCCCAATGCTTTTATATAAGCTTTAAAATAAGCCCACCTGTAACCCTTTACATCCCTTGCAGTATATATCGACAGTATGTCCACAAATTCTAAACCTGAAAATTTCATGTTCATTCACAGTGACGAGGCCCACCCGTTCCCCGCACCCGGTTTACAATCAAGTTTCTCCATATAGGGTTTGATATCAAGGAGGGGAGTCCTGTCATAAGCATCTATTCCCGATATAAAGACAATATTTTCTGATACTCTCTTTACACGGACAATACTCAAACCAACCGGGTTCGGTCTGAAAGGCGACCGGCTTGAAAATACTCCTACTTTGATGCCCTGCGCACCTGGCGGAGAGACAATCAAGGAATGACCCGCTCTTCTCTGGTTGAGATTGAAGAGAACATAAATATACTTAAATTTTTCCAGCAGGTAGAGCCCTTCCGCGTACTCTTCGTTGACAATAATACGAAAATCCCCCCTCCCGTTCTCATCAGGCTGTCGCGGCGCATCGTTAATATACGGCGTTCTTATTACACCGATCTGATGGAGCGCAATATGCCTGTGTCCTTCCTCCCGTATATGCTCATGAGCAGCCTCAGATGCGGCTCTGTCCCGGGAAGAAACGGGCAATTCTTTTTTCGATTCTTCATCCAGGCTTTGCCTGGCCTTCTCAATATGGCGGTTCACTTCTTCCGAAAGCTCAATCACCTTCCGGAGCCTTTCAGCTGTTTCCATTAGCCCTGTTTTTTCCGCCCTTTCGCGCCACTTTTCATTTTCTTTTATATGCTCAACATTGTGATTGACCCAGTACTCCATTAGTACCTTCAATTTACCGGCGTCGGTACTTTTTTCAGTCATTCAACCCTTCCCCCTCACATCAAGAATAATGCAGTTATTAAGCAGGTCAACATCCTTGATGCAGTAGCCCTCCATCACCTTTTTCTCTCCAAAGAGTGTTTGAATTTCCACCGCTTCATTTTTATCTATCACGCGGGATGCCTCTTCTATAACTACGGAACCATCCTTCTTTTCTCTAACAAATACTTTTGAAAGGCACATTCTCTAAACCTCTTCTGAAATTTTTTTCCTGTCCGCCCTTAAAATAATATCGGCCGCAAACAGCTACTCTTCAATATTATGACAATAATATTATATAATAAGATTAAAATAAATAAAAATACACTTGACTTGAAAATAGTAAAATGTTAGGTTAGGCTAAATATATTATATTTATTTAACATTTATTGATATGACTAAGACTATGAATAAAAATAATAAATTAAAATTAAGCTCGAATATGGAAGATTACCTTGAGGTGATTAATATTCTTGATAGAGAAAAGGGTTTTGCGCGGGTTAAGGATATAAGCCGTCTTATGAATGTAAAAAACCCAAGCGTAACCGGTGCTATTTCGAAACTCGAGAACAACAACCTTGTCAAACATGAAAAATATGGATATGTAGAACTTACCATTAAGGGAAAAGAAATCGCCCAGAATATACAGAAAAAACATAAAATATTTCAAAGATTTCTCACAATAGTATTAAAAATAAATCCAGTGACCGCTGAAAAAGATTCATGCCAGCTTGAACATGCAATCAGTTCAGAAACCTATGAAAAACTTACAAAATTTATAGAGTTTATTGATACATGCCCTGAAACTGAAATTCCCGGATGGCTTAAAAGCTTTTATCATTTTATGGAAACAGGCGAAAGACCTGTATGCAGGAATGAGTAACAGCCAAATGAATATGAAGCAGAATAATAACTCACTGATTCCTCTTTTTATGCTTTCAGAGGGGGAGACAGCCCGTATAGCATATATACATGGAGGTCATGGTATTAGAAAAAGACTGGCAGATATTGGAATCATTCCCGGTAAAAATATCGGGATTGCGCATGGGACAGGGCATGGCCCATGCATAGTAAAAGTAGATGAAACAAAGATCATGCTGAGCCGGGGAATGCTGCACAAGATTCTTGTGGAGCTTTAGTCTGCTTATCCAAAAATCCTGAAGCTGCTATGTAAATCTAATACATAGGTGTGATATCAATAGTTTAAAACAGTCATAATTTTTATATTATAAAAGTTAGTTATACCTAACTTTATTTAGTGCTGCCTTTTAGAATCAGGTGAAACAGATTGTGAGCTGAAATCAAAATCCGGTAGCGGCACAATTCATAAAATTTAACAGGAGAAAAACGTATGAGTAAAAAATTAAAAGATCTTTCTCCGGGCGAGAGGGCGGAAATTACCGGGTACGAACGTTCCGGGAAAGTCTACCGCGAAAAGCTCCTTGCCATGGGGCTTACAAAAGGAACAGTACTAACCCTCAAAAAGATCGCTCCCCTTGGAGACCCTGTTGAAGTTTCAGTCAGGGACTTCAACCTTTTACTTAGAAAAGATGAAGCTGATATTCTAATAATAAGGAGGGTGAAATGATTACAGAAGCAAAGCCGTTAGTTAAAACAGAAACCTGCACCATAGCAATAGCTGGTAATCCGAATTGCGGAAAGACCACGCTCTTTAACGGACTGACCGGCAGTAATCAGAGAATCGGAAACTGGCCGGGCGTAACCGTAGAGAGGAAGGAAGGAAAATACAGGTATGGTGGAAAAGAGATCAATATTGTTGATCTTCCAGGAATATACTCGCTCTCTGCACATTCAGAAGATGAAAAGATAGCACGTGGTTACGTATTGAGCGGAGCTGCGGATCTTGTGATAAACATCGTTGATGCGACCAATCTTGAGAGGAATTTATACCTTTCGACACATCTTCTTGAGATGAAGGTTCCGGTGATTATCGTATTGAATATGATGGATCTTGCAGTGAAAAAAGGCCTCCGTATAGATGCAGGTCACATTGAAAAACATCTCAGATGCCCTGTTGTACCCATCTCAGCAATAAATAAAAGTGATATCGAAAAAGTAAAAGATGCAATCGACAGGGTGATTGTAAAGAAAGATTCACAGTATACTAAAGTTATGTATTCAAATGAAATTGAAGATTCAATCAAAGACCTCAGCCCCCATCTCGCGGCTGTATCCCGTAAACTCGGTGCCGATGAACGGTGGGCTGCTGTCAAGATCATAGAAGATGATGACTGGGTAATAGACAAAGTTATTACCCATACGAGCCTCTCAAGGGAGAAAATAGAATCAGTACAGAAGCGGCTTGAAAAAATACTGGGCGAGCCTACAGACATTCTTATTGCAGACTACCGTTACGGCTTTACCCATGGGATTGTAAAGGATGTGGTAAGAAAACGGATTGAAAAGAAGCAGGCAACTGAGAAAATAGACAGAGTCGTACTGAACAGAATACTGGGCATTCCGATTTTTCTTATCGTGTTGTATATAATCTTCTGGGTTGCGGTCAGTTTCGGAGGAGCGTTTATCGACTTTTTTGATATCTTCTTCGGAACGGTTTTTGTCGATGGGTTCAGCCTCCTTCTCAACAACATCGGTTCACCTGAATGGCTTACAACTATTCTTGCCGGTGGTCTGGGCGGGGGCATTCAAACTGTGGCAACCTTCCTGCCTATCATTTTCATGATGTTCTTCATGCTGTCAATTCTGGAAGATTCAGGTTATATGGCGCGGGCCGCTTTTGTTATGGACAGATTTATGCGATGGATAGGCCTTCCCGGCAAAGCATTTGTGCCGCTTTTGGTCGGATTCGGGTGCACAGTACCTGCAATTATGGCAACGAGAACACTTGAAAATAAAAAGGACCGCATCCTCACAGTTTTGATCGCACCTTTCATGTCCTGCGGCGCCCGTTTTCCGATCTATGCCCTGTTTGCAGCAGCCTTTTTCCCCTTCGCAGCACAAAACGTTGTGTTTTCTATTTACATGGTTGGGATAATCCTTGCAATTCTCACAGGATTGCTTTTAAAAAATACAATCCTGAAGGGTGAACCCACACCTTTTGTAATGGAACTTCCACCCTACCATTCACCCAGGTTGAGACATATCATGTATCACTCGTGGAGCAGATTGAAGGTGTTTATTTTCAGGGCAGGAAAGATACTCATACCCATGGTTATTGTTCTTGCCTTTCTCAATTCAATGGGCACTGATGGTTCGTTCGGGAATGAAGATTCAGAAAAATCAGTACTGTCCAGAATAGGGAAATCCATAACCCCTGTATTTCAACCGCTCGGTATAACAAAAGATAACTGGCCGGCATCAGTTGCCCTTTTTACCGGGCTCTTTGCCAAAGAGGCGATTGTTGGAACCTTAAATGCACTGTACAGCCAGATTGATATGGCCGGTAAGGATGCTGAGGAGGACGAGGAATTTGATTTTGCAGGAGGAATCGTTGAAGCTCTAACTTCTATACCCGCAGCCTTTGCAGAGTTAGGAGGAACTTTCACAAGTCCAATGGGAGCACGAATAGGAACGGAAATAAGCGATGAGGAAGCAGCCGCAGAGGAGCTGGAAATTGAGAAAACAGTTTTTGGATCAATGCGCAGACGATTTACAGGCGGAGGGCTTCAGGCATATGCCTATCTTCTCTTTATTCTCATTTATGTGCCATGTCTTGTCGCTATTGCTGCGACTGCTAAAGAGATAGGAGCGGGATTAACGATATTCAGTGTACTCTACCTTACAGCACTCGGGTGGATAGTATCTACACTTTTTTATCAGCTTACAGTAGGTTTTCAGTTGATATGGATATTCATTCCTGTTGCCCTTCTTATCGCTCTAATTGCAGGTTTGAAAATTGCGGGGAGGATGAATCTCATTAAAGCTTAAATTCGGTTATTTGTGCATTAGTATTTTGATTATATGCTCTTAATTATTATAATGAATATTATGATGATATTAATACATCCGATAAAAGTATTGATGTGTAAACTGTACATAGTTTTGATCCTGCTTTTTGTTTTTAAAACTACAGCCGGATTAGAGGCACACCCTCATGTTTTCATCGACACAACTGTAACCATAATGTTCGATGATGAAGGGATTACCGGGTTTCAGATACAGTGGCTGTTCGATGAGATGTTCAGCAGTATGATAATTAATGATTTTGATGAGGATTACAATTTACAATTTAATTCAAATGAAATTGTAAATATTGAAAAAAACGCCTTTTCGAACCTGAAAAACTTTCACTACTTTTCCTATATTTCATTGAATG
>DAOVJS010000180.1 GCA_030673105.1 Spirochaetota bacterium | reverse complement strand
CGACAGTTGCACGGCTGATCTGAGACTTCTTCATGGTTTCGATTTCTGTGGGCAGAGAATCGCCAGGCTTTAATTCCCCGGTTTCAATCGATTTCTTTATCATCTCGATCAACTGGAAATATATTGGAATCGGACTGTTTTTATTGATCATATTAATATAGTGAGATACTTTAGTATGTATGTATTTATGTACGTACATTATATTTTACAATATTTTTACCACTCCTTACAAATATTGTCAAGTGTTTTTTTTAAGATCTTTGAAAAATTGCAGTTCCCTGTTCACACACGCAGGTTAGGCTGCAGGACAATCTTTCCGATTGTATGTCCATCCTGCAGGATACGGTGAGCTTCGCGGACATCCTTTAGAGGATAGGTACTGTTAACAAGAACAGTAACTTTTTTTTGATCAGCCATCCTGGAAAACTCTTCAAGTATTTTAATATGACGCTCCTGTCTTTCTGTTAAGTCATAATACATTGGAGACAGCATCAGCTCAAAACTGACCCTGATGTTTCTAAGCCTGGCCTCCTTCCAGTCAGCAAAATCAGTTGAAGGTCCAAGCGCTGTTACAACATTTCCATAGAACCGGACACACGAGAAGGTTTTGAAAAAGGGCTCGCCTCCGACCAGGTCAAACGCTACATCCACCCCTTTGCCATCAGTCCAGTCGAGTGTTTCCTCGACAAAATCACTGTCCCTGTACATTATGACTTTTTCAGCGCCTAATTTTTTCACAATTTCCATTTTTTTATTGCTCGAGACAGTAGTACATACCCGGGCACCTCGCATGTTTGCAAGTTGTACAGCAATATGCCCGACCCCTCCCGCGCCGGCATGAATTAAAACGGTTTGTCCTTTGCACAGGCCGCCGTGGTCGAACAGAGATTCCCATGCGGTTATTAGAGCGCAGGGGACTGCGGCAGCCTGAGTAAATTTAAATGTTGAGGGTTTTAAAGCAGCAAATTTTTCATCTATTACGATATACTCAGCGTAATTGCCCGGAATCATCCCCATCCCGCCACAGGCATAATAAACCTCATCACCGGCTTTAAAGCGCGTAACGCCGGTGCCGGCTTCTTCAATAATTCCGGCGCCGTCAATCCCAAGAATCTGAGGCAGCTCGCTTGGATACCATGTCCCCCTCCCACGCTGTTTCGCGTCAACGGGATTAAGCCCGGCTCCCATGACCTTCACAAGCATTTCCGTTTCATGCTGAATAGAAGGTTTCGGGACATCTCTCAATTCCAGGACCTCCGGCCCTCCAACCGCTGTCATCAATATAGCCTTCATTTCCGCACCCCTTTGCTGAATTAGTCACCAACAACTAATTATGAATATAAAAATTCAAATACTTAAAATTCACGTCGACCACTATAAAATCTACACACCATTGACAGTCCGGCCAAAAGCCGCGTTCAATATCATATCCGAGGTTAAATTCTCGGTTGGAAATTCCGCGCTTATGTTCCCCTCATGCATGACGTATATCCGGTCGCATATCCTCATAAGTTCAGGAATTTCTGAGGAAACCACAAGAAGTGCCGCTCCCTGTTTCGCTAAATCCCTCATGAGGTTATGAACTTCCTGCTTGGTTCCTACATCGATACCCCGCGTCGGTTCATCGAACATCAAAACTTCACATTCCGCGCACAGCCACCGGGCTATAATCACTTTCTGCTGATTACCCCCGCTTAAATACATCACAAGCTGCTTCTGGCCGGGGGTTTTGATCGCCAGTTTGTCGACAAACTCTTTCACTTTTTTGAAAATCTTCATCTTTTTAAGAATTCCAGCGGTACATACACTATTTAAAGAAGAAAGTATTATATTTTCTTCAACCGAACGGCACATGACCAGGCCATCAATCTTCCGGTCTTCAGGCAGAAGGGCAATTTTCCTTTTAAGGGCCTGCCTGGGTTCATGAAATTTAACCCTCTCTCCTTTTAATAAAATTGTGCCTCCGTTAATATGATCAGCACCGAATATCGCGCGCAGGACTTCAGTCCGGCCTGAGCCAACGAGTCCGGCCAGGCCGACAATTTCACCTTCTCTCAATGACAGGCTGACATCCTTAAACCTCTCTCCGCAAAGATTTTCCACCCGTAAAGCCTCAGGACCTAGCTTCCTTCCCCTGTCCAATCGTGTTTCTTCAACCTTTCTTCCGATCATCATCTCCACCAGATCATCAGTATTAACCTCATCAATACTTTTTGTCCCTACATACCGGCCATTCCTTAAGACAGTTATCCGGGTCCCGATTTTAAACACCTCTTCCAGCCTGTGTGATATGTATATAATCCCTACACCCCCTGATTTGAGCCGCTGTATAAGCTTAAACAGTTCCTGTATTTCGTTTGGAGTCAGCGCGGCAGTCGGTTCATCAAATATACATATTTTTGATTTTACAGAAAATGCCTTTGCAATCTCGACCATCTGTTTCTGCGCGACGCCCAGTTTATAAACAACTAACTTCGGGTCTATCTCAATCTCAAGGGACTTTAACAGTTTATCGGCTTCCCTGTTCATTCCGGGCTTATCTATTGTTCGCAGAGGCCCTCTTTTCAGCGGCTGTCTTCCAAGAAAAATATTCTCGGCAACGCTTAAATAGGGTATGAGATTAAACTCCTGATATACTGTCGCGATCCCTATTTCCATTGCGTGACGGGGATTGTGTATCTCCATCTCTTTACCATCTATTGTAATCTTCCCTTCATCTTTCCTGTATGCCCCGGAAATAATTTTGATGAGAGTTGATTTACCTGCACCGTTCTCTCCAATAAGGACATGTACTTCTCCTTTCTTGAGATTGAAATCGACATTTTCCAATGCCACCACTCCGGGGAATTTCTTTGTGATACCCTTGAGATCCAAAATCATACTATGAGAATTTCCCATTTGCAGTCCCCTTATTATATACATTCAGTTAACTGATTTTCCTTCAATACTTGTATAAAATCAAGCATAAAAAGCGCAATTTGTTGTATGGGACAGCCTAATAAGGTTGTGGTACAACCTCGATTATATACTTTATCCCGATTTTTTTCATTATATAACTTCACAGTAAAAATATTTTTTAAAAAAAACAAATATTTTACTTGACAATAAATTAGATTTTAGTATAATAACTTGTAATTACAAGATAATATGGTTATAAGATAACATGACTACCTTTTTTTTTCAATTAAATTTTTTTTTAAGGAGGAAAAAATTATGAAAAAGAGTAAGATGGTAGTTGTAACAGTGTGTATCATGGCACTGCTTTTTTCCGCTGCCGTTCTTGGTTTCGCCAGGGGCGATGGGGAAGAAGAAGAGGGGCAACTTGTAATCGGATTTGATGCATTCAATGTGAGCATGACCTGGATGAAGTTTGCCCATGACGCGATGGTAGAAGAAGCAAAAAGATTGGGTGTAAAACTGATTGTTCTTGATGCTGAAAACGAAGCGAGCAGGCAGGCGTCCAACATGGAAGACCTGGTTGCCCTTGGCGTGGACGGGATCGTTGCGAACCCGATCGATGTTGATTCTCTTACACCTGCAATTAACAAGGCCGCGTCAGAAGGTGTTGCCGTCGCTACATTTGACAGGGCCGCCAAGGCGGCAGACTATGTATTTTATGTGGGCTGTGATGATGTGCAGGGTGGAAGACTTGTTGCCGATTTTGTCGCGGATAAGTTGGGTGGAAACGGCAAGATTATTCTTCTAACCGGAACTCCGGGATCGTCTCCCGCGCGTGACCGCTCAACGGGATTTTTTGAACAGCTTGAAAAATATCCCGGGCTTGAGGTTGTGTTCAATCAGACAGGCGAGTTCTGGAGAGAAAAGGGCATGCAGGTGATGGAAGACGCGATTACAGCTACGAGGGGGGATTTTGACGCTGTCGTGTGCCAGAATGATGACATGATGATGGGTGCAATACAGGCTATTCAAACCGCGGGTATTGATGTAAACGACGTGGTGATTACAGGCTATGATGGAGTGCCTGACGGATTAAGAGCGGTAAGGGATGGCCTTGCCGACTGCACGTTGCAGTATCCCATAGGGCAGGCTCCTGAAGTACTGAAAAGGCTCGTCAAATACCTGGAGGGAGAATCACCGGCCGAGAAAGATTTTGAAATGTCGCCGTGGATTATCACAAAGGAAAATCTTGATACAGGAGATTTTTATTCTCTCATAGCCGATGATTAAACTCTTTATTTTTACACGGACCTGACAGGAAGACTGAAAAAAGCGAGTAAGGGGCTGTATTAACCGGTCCCTTGCTCATTTTATTTAAATACTCTCTGGATATTAATAGCTTATTTTATAGGAGTAATATTTCTACCGTCAATGCCGTTTATCTTAAAAAAGTTTATATGTGAGTATAACCAATGACTCTCAGGGAAAGATTTATCGAAATCATGAATTTTAATACCGACATTCGAACTGTTAAATGGGAGTTTGGATACTGGGGAGAAACGTTGCATAAATGGTACAATGAAGGACTACCTAAAAAGAAATATCCCCATCTACCACTTAAAATTTCCACGCCAACATCATCGCTTTACGGCCCAGCGTGGAACTGTCAGAGCCGGAAAATTTTACCCAAGGGAATACCGGTAATGGCGGGCGGCCTTTATTGGCCAACTCATGGAACACCTTTAGACTACGATGTTTGTGAATTTTTTAGTATGGATAAAACTCAGATCCTGGTAAATGTAAACCTTTTATTTTCTCCAATGTTTGAAGTGACAGTTCTGGAAGAAGATGAGGAATCTTTTACTTATCGCGATATGGATGGAGTAAGAAGAAAGTTTTTAAAAGACCAGGCTACAATACCGGCAGGCATGGAGTGGCCAATTAAAGATAGAAACAGCTGGGAAAAATTGAAAGACGAGAGATTAGACTTGAAGAATATTAGTAATAGATTTCCTGAAAACTGGAAT
>DAOVJS010000165.1 GCA_030673105.1 Spirochaetota bacterium | reverse complement strand
CCTGCTGAGGATCAGGAGCGTTTCGTCGGCAAGTGTTCCTCCTGAAAACAGGCCCCTTATATATTTCCCTTTACCCAACTTTTTTCTCTCTTTCTCAACTCTGGCCCTGATTACCTCTTCATCAAGGGTAAAAGCACTCTGGATAAATTCACAGCCCTCAATTGCGGATATGGCCAGTTCTGCCGCTTCTTCAAGGCCTGAAGCAAACAGCAGGCCCCTTTTTCTGGCTTCTTCCGGATCTCCTTTTAAAAAATTAATGATATATTTTTTCTTCATGTCTCTGATAGTATCAAAGATTAAACTGGCAACCTCGGGAGAGGGCGGCTTGGAAATGAGAATGATTACCCCGGTTGCAGCGTCATTTTCCAGAGCCTTGACGCCCTGCAGCATGCTGATGCCATTAACCTCCCTGGACAGGTCCCTACCGCCGACTCCGATTGCTTGGGTGATTCCGTATCCTTTTTTGTGGATCTGGGTAGTAACCTCCTGAATCCCTGTACCGGAAGCCCCTACAACACCGATTGGCCCCTTCCGGATGACGTTTGCAAATCCAAGAGCGGTTCCATTAATAATAGCGGTCCCGCAGTCAGGTCCCATTACAAGAAGGTCCAGCTCCTTTGCTCTATTTTTAAACTTTATCTCATCTTCAATAGGAACATTGTCGCTGAAAATCATCACGTGACGTCCGCTTTCCAGCACCGCCATCGCCTCCCGGCCCGCATACTGGCCCGGTATAGAGATTACCGCGATATTCGCGGTAGGCAGGACCTGCAGTGCTGCTTCGTAGCTTTTAGGAATAGCCGTTTCCTGTTCTTTTTCTATGGACGCCTTTCTGTAGAGCAGTTCTTCAGCTTTTTCAAGTACAATTTTTTCAGCATCCTTTATCCGGGCCTGTACGGCGATAATCAGATCACTGGGTCCGGCTATTTCTCCTTCGACGGTGAGAAGTCCTGTATTTTTCAGTATCTCTTTATTGGCCTCTGTTCCCATTATTACCGAGACCTCCAGAACGCCCTCAATTTTTTTCAGACTGCTGCTGATTGACATCAGCATGATTGAATCAAGGTATGTATTTTCCCTGATGATATTTTTCGTAACCATATCGTACCTCCAATCTTGAACTGTCCCTTAAATAAACAAGGGGAATGGCGCAATTTTATCCATCATCTTTTGTGGCAGAATAGTTCATATTGTGAAAATTAAGTTCATAATAAGAACTGTATCATAAATATATATTTTTGAAAAGCCTTTTTTTTAAAATTTTAAAATATATTTTAAAATCTTATAATACTGTTGTACATGCTGGATTAGAAATCTATAAAAAAAATACAAAAACCTTGACATTGAAAATAAATTTAGCAGAATATATTACTAAGTTAAAGAAGCTTTAAGTGTTACTTTAAAAGGAGGTTTTAAAAATGAGCTCTGAAGAGATTTTAAAGAAGGTAATTGATGCAATTCTTGTTGGAGACATATCCTGCGCCGGTTGAGACCGCTGGAAAAGAGGCTATTGATGCCGGGATCAGCCCTGAACAAAATCCTGGTTCCTCTTTATAATGTGGATATTATTCGATTAGATATAAAGCATGATTTTATAATGAAAATATTTATTAATAATAAGGAGTTATAAAATGATAATCGATGAATTGGAAAAGAAGCTCAGACCCCCCGAGCTTGAACTAAAGCCCTATCCTCCAAAAGTAATTACACTTGCAAGCGGTGAAAAAATGGTGGTAAGGGAAGCCAGGAGAGAAGAGGTCGGCGTCTTGCTGGGAACCGTGTACCCGCTGTTAGGGGTCCCGAAAGATTTTTATGATATAGTGGCTTCAAGAATATACGCGGAGATTCTGGGCTGGTACCGATACAGAGTGGCTAATGAGTTCGTGCTTGTCGGCGCAATCGACGGTGTAATTGTCGGTATTGTTAACAGCCGTCTGGCCAGTAAAGATATCGGCATGAGCTATCACACCATAGCCATAAAGAGGGGGCTTCGCGTTGGAGCGCAGCTTTTTGCTGCCAAAATGGAGCATCACATAGAGATACTGGGCCAAAAAGAGGTGCTGATTGTGGCAGAGAGTCCAATTGGCTTTAAGAGATGGATGATTGAATATGATCTTGAGAACCGGGAGGATAAATATCCCGAGTTCCGTCATGAGCTTGGAGGAGTACCGACTTACGTGTTAACGACTGAGCTTTACAATGCCGTGCGTGACCAAAAGGTCACGGGAACAAGGCCTGTTGACACTGAACTCCTTGCGACAGCGGACAAGCTGAAGATGCCTGATGAATATCCTCAGATTCCAGGGTACAAAAGGGGGAAATGATGAGAAAAGTAGCAATAGTTGGTATCGGTCACACAGTGTTTGGAAACTTGAGTGAGTTTGAACTGGTGGACATAATGAGCTTTGCATCAGGGAACGCGCTGGAGGATGCCGGTATTCTTAAAGATAGAAAGATCATTGAGCAGGTTTTTGTGGCGAACGTTGGAGGAGGCATAATAAATCACCAGACAGGAATCGCGTCATCTCTTGTGAGCAGGATAGATCTTGAACCAGCGATGGCAGAGCTGGTTGAGAACGGGCCTGCGAGCGGGTCCAGCGCTGTAAAAGCGGGTTTTGCGGCAATAGCAAGCGGGATGGTCGATGTGGTAATGGTAACCGGTGGTGAACTGATGCGGACAGTTACAGGATGGAAGGGGACGGATTTTGTAGCGATGCTCACTCATCCGGAGGCTGAATACAACTACGGGCTAACGCTTCCGGCATTTGCGGGGATGTTTACCCGGCTTTACATGAAGAAGTACGGTTTAACTGAAAGGGACCTGGCCATGGTGGCTGTCAAGGACCATGAAAACGGCGCTAAAAACCCCTATTCTCATGTGGAAATACCGTGCACGCTTGATGCTATTCACGATGGGGAGAATGCCAATGTTGTTAATCCCTACATAGCTGAACCTATCCGGCTTTATGGAGCATGCCCTGTTTCAGACGGGGCGGCCACACTCATTCTCTGCGCGTCTGACTCACCAAAAATGAAATTCTTTACCAAAAAGGAACCTGTCCTCATTACAGGTATGGGCGCCGCGACTGATACCCACTGCGTGCACAACAGAAAAGATCCTCTGGAATTAACCGCTGTGCGTCTGAGCGCTGAAAAGGCCTTAGAGATGGCCGGGCTTTCGCCTGAAGATATCTCCTTTGCCGAGCTGCACGATGCTTTTGTGATTCTTGAGCTTGCGATCAGCGAAGAGGTGGGCTTTTTTGAAAAGGGAAAAGCGAAGGAGGCTATTAAAGAGGGAGTCACGAGAATAGACGGCAGGCTTCCTATCAACACATCCGGAGGGTTAAAATCAAAAGGACATCCGCTGGGCGCGACTGGTGTTTCGCAGATATTCGAGCTGGTCAAGCAGCTGCGGGGAGAAGCTGAAGAGGGCAGGCAGGTAAAGGACCCTGAACACGGAATGGCCGTGAATTTCGGCGGTTTTGGCAACAATGTTGTTACAACAATCTGTTCAAAGGAGTAAAACAAAGGAGTAGAATATGGTTGATTTCAGTGTATATGAGCTAAAAGAACCGGAAGTCTATGCCTATAAATGCCCTGACTGCGGGGCACTGTATTATCCGGTTCCCATGATATGTAAAAAGTGCAGTGCCCGCAGGGATCCGTCAGGGGTTATATTCTCCTCCTGGGAGCAGGTTCCGCTGGGCGGGAAGTGCAAACTTCTGACCTGGACGAGGGTCTACGCTCTGCCTGAGGGGTTCGATGTGAAGTATTTACTCTTCGGTATAGTTGAGTTTGAAAACGGGCTCAGGGCCAGCGGACGTTTGCTAGTTGATGATCCCCGGATAGGGATGGAACTGGATGGAAAGGTAGGGATTGTAAAAGAGGTAGTAGGGGAGGATATATACGGGTTTATGTTTGATTTACCCGATTAATTTACATAGAACCTGAATCATTTATGCCTGATTATAACGGCCAGGCATATTTTGTTAACAAATTACGTCTATTAATCGAGGGGAAATAGTTTCTTCATATTTAAATTTATTTCATTAAATACCTCGGTTCTGTTACACGGATCGATTTCTAACAGCAGCATATCCTTTCTTTCTAAAATTGAGCACAGAAAAGGGTTCTCCTCTTTTTTCATCGCTGCAATTATTGGAAGGTCGCTGCTGAAAGCCCTGAGCACGGCGCGGGTAAAATTCCGGCAGTCTTTTTCAAATCTGCCGAGCTCATCCATAACAAGGAGGGAGCCATGTTCGAGCGCCCTGTTGAGGGCCCAGACTCCCAGTTCCTCAAAAACGTTTTCCCTGATTATTTTATCATTTAAGTCATAAATTATCATCTGTGGGCCGTTATTTATTAAACAAAAGTTATCCCACACGGTAAATGTAACTGTACCTGAATTGTCCTTTTCAGTAAAAAAACCGGCTGTCTTTACTTTATGGTTATAGCAGGATATTATTTTTTTAATAAGGAAGCTTTTTCCCGAATTCCTTTCACCCCTTATTATAAAGTTTCTAATTTTATCCATATAATGTCTGCCTGATTGAAAAAGTTTTACTTGCTATAATGAAGCCGGTATACTAAGTATACATTGAGCAGGTAATATTACAATATTTTCTATTGGAAATAATGAAGGTTCAAAACAAAATTGATAAATTTATCTTTGGCGTAATACTTGCGGCCGGCTATTCCAGCAGATTCGGGTCTGAAAAACTCATAGTAAAAGTAAAGGGCAAATCAATAATAAAGCATGTCGCTGAAAAGGTCAACAATTCAACTCTTAATGATTTTGTTGTAATTGCCGGAAAAAATTATCCGGTGATAAAAAATGAAATTCCTGAATTTGAAAATAAAATAAAAGAAGTTCCTGACAATATTGCTCCTCTTTCATGTTCTGTACGCTTCAGTCTATCTGTTATTCCGGAGAATACCGATGCAGTTGTCTTTATCCTTGGGGATATGCCCTTAATTACAACCGGACTTATAAACAGAATGATTGATAAGTATATTGAGTCGGGAAAAAAGATCATTTTCCCTTTTCATGATAATACCATTGGAAACCCGAAACTTTTTGATAAAATATATTTTGATGAATTAAAAAAGGTTACAGGGGACAGGGGAGGGAGGGACCTGGTATCACTGTATCAAAACGACTCTGCCGGGATTAAGGTAAATAACGGGTATTTATTTATGGATATCGATACAGAAGAAGATCTTGAGCGTATAAGCTCAATAATCGGTGCTGGTATTTTGTAAAATGTAATGGGGGAGGAATTATTTATTATAAAACCAGGTCATTTTTTTCGTTTGCAGCTTTTTATAATCCCTGTGCTGTTTTTAACAGTATGCCCTGTTTATTCAGATACTGTTAAAATAACGGTTCCCATGTGGTTCTCACCATCGGATAAAAAT
>DAOVJS010000137.1 GCA_030673105.1 Spirochaetota bacterium | reverse complement strand
ATATATAATTATTTAATAAAAATATACAGTTAATTCAATTTATGCTTGACAAAATATGAAAAAAGGTGAAAAATTCTAAAGTAAGGGGGTGAATTTTTTCAGGAGAAACGTAATTAAATAAGGAGGAAAAAATGGCGGAGAAAAGAGAATTAAAGAAAAAGCTCAATACACTGGATGTTACTGCTCTCACTGCAGGCATAGTGATTGGGGCTGGTTTATTCGTTGTTACAGGAATTGGCGCGAAATATGCCGGATCATATGTCTGGGTTTCATTTTTAATAGCAGCGATCCCCTGTTTTATGGTGGCCTTCAGCACATCAATGCTGGCCCAGATGTATCCTGTAGAGAGTGGTGAAAGCTATGTCTATCCGACGAGAATTGTTTCTCATGTATGGGGATTTCTTTCCGGGTGGGGAATGTGGCTTGGAGTCATAGGGCTCGTTTGTGTTACGGCCAAGGCTTTCATTATTTATTGGAACGCTCTCCCGCAGTTTGCAACTCAGGTAAACGTAGTAGGGGGTGCTGTTTTAGTACTGGCGGTATTCTGTATTTTGAATTTCATGGGGGTCAAGGCAGTTTCTGTTGTTCAGAATATTCTATTCATCTTTATGGTTTTAGGGATAGTAATATTCATTATCTGGGGTTTACCCAACATTAAGTCCAGCTTCCTGTTTATGGAGGCTCCGAACGGGTTTAACGGTATAATGAAAGGGGCTTCTATTCTCATATTTGCCTATACCGGGCTTACACTGGCCGCGGACCTGGGTGAAGAGGCGAAAAATCCAAAGAAGACCATTCCCCGAGGGATGTTTTTTGGTGTTTCAGTGCCTACCATATTATATACACTGCTGGCTCTTGTAAGTGTGGGTGTAATGTCGTGGAGTGAATTTTCCTCAGCAGATGCGCCGGTTGCTTCGGCTGCTACAAAGTTTATGGGCCCCTTTGGAGTAACATTTGTTATTATTGTTGCGTTTGCTGCCATATTGTCATCACACAATGGGGAACAGGGAATAGCAACGAGAATCTCTTTTGGTCTGTCAAGAGATAAGATTATTTCAGGGTGGTTTACAAATCTCAACAGGTTCGGGACACCTCATTTTGCCCTGTTTCTTTCTGCTGCGGTAGCTCTGTTTTTAATAGTGTCGGGGACGATACAGCTTGTAGGGGAAATACTCAATTCGATGTTCCTGTTTAACTGGATCATAACACATCTGTGTATTTTCATGCTGCCGAAGAAATGGCCCAAAATGTATGCAGAAGCGAAAGTTAAGCTTAACGGCTGGAAAATGATAGTTCCTATCATCGGGCTGGCTTCCTCGGTGGTGCTATTAGTATACCAGGGATGGTTGGCATTGACTTACTCTGCAATATGGCTGATCCTCGGAGCCATTGTATATTACATCGGACTGAGCAGGAGGAAAGAGGAAATCAAGGGATTACTCGGTGAATGGCCGTACGGCAGGTACTTTAAATGAGTCCTGGTGAAGTTGACAGCTTAAAAATTTACACATTATCTGAAGATTATACCGGTTATGATAGCCCTTTCTGGGCGTCATTCGGGATTTCTTTCCTTCTCCACATTAAAAGTGGAGAAGGAGAGAAAAAGATTTTGTTTGACACTGCGACCGACTCTGAACCTGTTCTTCATAATATGAAGCTTTTAGAAATCGATCCTCATGATATTGATTTGATCTTTTTGTCCCACAGTCATTTTGACCATACTGGAGGCATTGCCGGTATTCTCAAAGAGATTGGAAAGGACGAGGTTCCAATAATAGCCCATCCTGAAATATTTAATATCAGTATAATGCCTGAACCTTATACGGAACCTTACAGGTCCTCTATTTTTTTAAATCAGGGGCTTTCAGGTAAAAATTCGAAGGTCAATATTGAAGAATTAGGTGGAAGATGGTATTTAACCGCTGATCCCATGAATTTAATGACAGGAGTGATGACAACCGGAGAGATTAAGAGTGGTGATAAAGTAGATTATGAAAGAGTACCCAATATAGATCTTTTAGACCTGAAGGATGGAAAACTTATTCCATCAGTGATAAGGGACGATATTTCTCTCTCTGTAAATACACAAAAAGGGCTGATAATAATAACCGGATGTTCTCATGCCGGTATTGTGAGTATTGTAAAGAAAGCTATAAAAATAACAGGTATTAAAAATGTTGAAGGTATTGTGGGTGGATTTCATCTGCTCAGTGCAAAAAGCGGGACAATAGATCAAACAATTAAAGATCTAAAAAATTTAAATGTTAATCGAATTTACAGCGGTCATTGTACAGGGTTTGAGGCAGAGTATAAGTTCAGGAATATCTTTTCCAAAGACTTTGAAAGATTAAGTAGTGGGAAAATAATTACCTTCAAATAATATTGAATCCGTTGATTCACCGGGGCTTTCCGAATCGCCTTCTGATTTATCTGTTTTTCGTATTTTATAGGTTATATTTTACATAAAACGGATAATATTGCCTAATTATTATCTTTGTAGTAATTTTATATTGACTCCGTGTTAAATTTAGCTTATCCTTTTTGTTGAGAATATAGCAAGAATATCCTTTGCTTTTCAGTACTTAAGAAAGAAGCGTATCGGTATTTAAAATAAGGTCTATAAAGGAGCAAATAAAATGAGCCGTGTAATAAACTTTTATCCCGGTCCTTCCGCGCTGCCTCTCGAAGCACTGGAATCAGCAGAACAGGAGATTCGAGACTGGCGTGGAACGGGAATGTCTGTCCTTGAAATAAGTCACCGTTCACAGGAATATGTTGAGCTGCATGACGGGACCAAAGAGCTTTTTAAAAAGCTGCTGAATATTCCGGAAGATTATGAAATATTGATGCTTCAGGGAGGCGCGTCCCTCCAGTTTGCCATGATCCCGATGAACCTTCTAAGTGAGGATGAAACAGCGGGGTATGTTATAACCGGCAGCTTTTCAAAAAACGCGTATAAGGCAGCGGGCGCTTTAAAAAAAGTCTACTGCGCAGCATCCACAGAAGAAGATGGAAAGTTTTTCCGCATACCGGGGAAAAAGGAGCTCAGCATGGAACCCGGCAGTGTGTACTGCCATTTGACGTCAAACAACACCATATTCGGTACTCAGTGGAAGGCATTTCCTGATACCGGTTCAGTGCCCCTAATCTGTGACATGTCCAGCGACATATTATCGAGAAGGTTAGACTTTAAACCATTTGGTTTAATATACGCCGGCGCGCAGAAGAACCTGGGCCCGGCCGGGGTTACACTGATAATTATCAGGAATGATCTGGTAGAAAAGTCCGGAAGGGACCTGCCTGATATTTTAAGTTATAAAGTTCATGCCGGCAAAAATTCCCTGTACAATACTCCTTCCTGTTTTGCCGTATATATGATGAATAAGGTCCTGAAATGGGTGGAGAAAAAAGGAGGGCTTGCGGTTATTGAAAAGCAGAATGAAAAAAAAGCTGAGCTTTTATACGGCGCGATAGATGAAAATCCTGACTTTTTTAAATCAAGGGTTGAGAAAGAAAGCCGCTCAACAATGAATGTAACCTTTAATTTACCGTCCGGGGAGCTTGAATCTGAGTTTGTTTCTGAGGCACAGAAGGAAAGAATAATAGGTGTGAAAGGCCACAGGTCTGTCGGGGGAATAAGGGTCTCTATGTACAATGCCCATGGGCTGGATGATATCGAGGTGCTTGTTTCGTTTATGAAAAATTTTCTGAGTAAAAAAGGGTAACACAATACCCGGCCGCACGGGCAGGTGCTCTTTCATTAGAGGTTTAATGACATGAATTATTCAGGGTATGTATTTGGAAAACCACTCTCTGAAATTGATCCGGAAGTAGCCCGCATAATTGAATATGAAGAGGAACGGCAGACCAGAAAGATTATTATGGTCCCGTCAGAAAGCATATGCCCCGCGCCCGTTTTAGAGGCCCTTGGTTCGGTTTTTAACAACATTTACGCGGAGGGATATCCTCCCGGCATGATGACAGAGGAAGCTGAAAATGAGATCTGCGAGTATAATTTTCAGCTTGCCAGATACCGCCGTTATTCTGACAGGAGGTTTTATAAGGGATGTGAATATGCCAATTTTCTGGAAATACTGGCCCGGCGCAGGGCAGCCTCTCTCTTCGCGACCGAAAGAAATCCGCAGGAAAACATCTATGTTAATATCCAGCCGCTGTCAGGAGCGGCGGCGAACAATTCTGTTTATAACGCGTTTGTTGATCCCGGTGAGGTGGTTATGGGCATGTCTTTGATGCACGGGGGGCACTTGACCCACGGCAGTGAGTTCAACAGGTCGGGAAGAAACTATTCGATTGTATCCTATGAGGTGAGTCCAAAAACGGAAAAGTTAGATTATGACGAAATTATGAACCTCGCAAAAGAGCACAGGCCTAAAATGATAATAGCAGGGTATACATCCTATCCGTGGGCTCCTGACTGGGCAAGGTTCAGAGAGATTTCTGACTCGGTGGGAGCCATTCTTCTGGCCGATATATCTCATCCGGCCGGTCTTGTTACCGCGGGTGTTTATCCAAATCCGATAGATTATGCTGATGTTGTTACCCTGACAACACATAAAACGCTCTTCGGTCCCAGAGGAGCAATTATTATGACAACAAAGCGGGAGTACGCGGAGAGGATCGATCAGGCGGTATTCCCGGGAGAGCAGGGCGGACCCCATGTGAACAAATTCGCGGCCATGGCTGTCGCGTTCAAAATTGCTGAAAGCGATCAATTTAAAAATACCCAGAAGGATATTGTTGAGAACGCGAAGTACCTTGGTGAAGCCCTTGAAAAAAATGGGCTGAAGCTCGCGTACGGCGGCACAGATACCCATATCGTACTGGTTGACCTGAGTTCAATAAGTCCGGGAAGATGGTTTCCGCTTAGGGGGGAGATTGCTGTCAGAATGTTGGATCTTGCGGGGATAGTTGCCAATAAAAATACCATACCAGGTGATACTGTCACGGCAGAGGCTAGCGGGATCCGGCTGGGCACGCCCTGGATCACGCAGAGAGGGATAACAAAAGCGGGGATAGATGAGCTTGGAAACATCATATCCGAATTATTAAGGAATATAGTTCCCTTTTATTATACGGGCCTGACAGGGGATCTTCCCAGAGGGAAAATTAATATCCGGATACTTGAAGATGCAAAGAGAAGGGTTGATAAATTAACAGGAAGCCTCTCGTCAGAAAAAGAGGCCGCCGGAATCGGGTATCCCCATTATTATATGGCCGGCCAAAAGTCAGGAGATTCTTCCAAGCCTGAGGGGAAGACAGTCCGCTCAAGCTGCCCAGATGGTCCCTCAGGAGTTGAAGAAAAGCCCTTTCTCTATAAAGAAGGTATTGTAATCGTCAGGGGGACACGGGCGGTCCAGTTTCTGGAAGGCGCGTCCACCAATAAGGTTACAAACCTGGAGCCGGGAAAGGCTCTGAAATCCTTCTTTCTGGATGAAGATGGGAAACTGATTGCTCCCGCGATCATTCATCGATTGAATCCGGATGATAATGGAGATGATCAATTTCTCATTTTATGCAGGGTGGATGACCGCGAAAGGCTTGTTTTGTGGCTGAGAGGTCTTTCCGACGGATACCTCACTTTTGATAGAGATGATATTTTCAGAAAGATTGAAGGCCCGGCAATTGTTCTAAACGCGGATGAACTAACCGATAATGAGTGGGAAAAAATCCCGGGCGCGCTCAATGCTCCCGTCCTTAAAAACCGGGAAGTGCCGGACTTTGAAAGAGATACTGATTCAAAGATTCTCTACAGCTCAAGCCCTGATTGCTTCGATCTTTCCAAGCCGTATTTTATCGGGCAGGGGACGGTTGGTGCGGATCGGCGGGAGGTAGAAAAGGAAGTTTTCAATTACCCTGAAGGCAGTAAGGCGATCAGGCAGAGCTGTCTCTATGATGAGCATCTGAAGCTTACAAATAGTATGGTGGAGTTTGCCGGATGGAAGATGCCTGTCAGATATGAAAGCACTATTGAAGAGCATAGAGCAGTCAGGGAAAAGGCCGGTCTTTTTGATATTTCACACATGGGAATTTTTGAAATTACAGGCGCCTATGCCGCTCAGTTTCTTGATGTTATCAGTACGAATTATGTGTCCTGGATGAATGATTTTGAATCTCAGTACAACTATCTTCTTGACATAGATGGAAATATTATCGATGACATCATGATTTACAGATTCAGCAGAGACAGGTACATGGTTGTTGTGAACGCTGTTAACAACGACATGGATTATGAATGGATAAAGGCTGTCAATTCAAGAAAAATCATCATAGACAGAGATGAAAGAATGAGGGAAATACTTTCGGAGGTAACCATAAAGGACTTCAAGAGCCTCAAAGACCTCGATGGCCTAAATGGCCTCAATAGTATCAAAGACCTCGATGGCCTCAATGGCCTCAATAGTCTCAAAGACCTCAAGAGTCTCAATGACTTCAAGAGTCCCAATGGCTTCAAAGACCAATCATCCGGCAGTAAATCACTTGTCGATATGGCGCTTCAGGGCCCCGGTTCTCTTAATGTTCTTAAGAAAATT
>DAOVJS010000214.1 GCA_030673105.1 Spirochaetota bacterium | reverse complement strand
ATGTGTATGAAGTTTTTGATTATTTAAAATCTGTTAACAAACACGATGTTACGGGCGGTACCGCACTCAACAGGATTAAGGATGAGCTTAAAAGGATTGAAGAGGAGCTCTGATGGAAAAATTGGTTCGTGCGAATCGATCCGAATTTTTAATTTACTTGCCTATAAATTATGGAGGAGACTGAATATGATCGATTACCTTGTGGGTCTTCATCCTGTTGTACAGGCACTGCTTGGAACAATCTTTACCTGGTTTTTGACAGTCCTGGGGGCAGCTACAGTGTTTACCACTAAAACTGTAAACAGGAAGATGCTGGACGGGATGCTTGGCTTTGCTGCGGGAGTAATGATAGCCGCAAGCTTCTGGTCGCTTCTGGCGCCGGCCATAGAAATGGCTGAAGGGAAAAGTTTACCTTCATTTGTGCCTGCTGTGGTGGGATTCCTTTTAGGCGGTATATTTTTAAGGGTTGTGGATAAGATATTACCCCATTTGCACCTCGGTCTTCCTGTAGAAGAGGCGGAAGGAATAAAGACCAGCCTTCATCGTAGTATTTTACTTGTTCTCGCGATAACCCTTCACAATATCCCGGAGGGGCTTGCTGTTGGGGTTGCTTTCGGTGCTGTTGCCTATGGGCTGCCATCAGCCACTATCACGGGTGCGATCGCGCTTGCCTTTGGAATCGGAATCCAGAACTTTCCTGAAGGCCTCGCTGTATCAATGCCTCTCAGGAGGGAGGGACTGTCAAGGGGAAAGAGTTTCTGGTACGGGCAGCTCTCCGGTGTTGTTGAGCCGGTAGCGGGTGTACTGGGCGCTGCTATCGTTTTAATCGCTCAGCCCATCCTTCCTTACGCTCTTTCATTTGCCGCGGGCGCCATGATTTTTGTGGTTGTTGAAGAGCTCATACCGGAATCTCAGGGCGGGGGAAATACAGATATCGCGACAATGGGCGCGATGCTCGGATTTGCTGTCATGATGCTGCTGGACGTGGCCCTCGGGTAAAAAGACCGGGTGCTCTGCTTCATTACAATTTGCTGCGAACAAATTAGCATACATTGTTAACTGTCGCTAATTATTCATGTATCCGGGAGTTGGAGCTGCGGAAGTGTCCCAGCTTGCCACCTGGAGATCATTTATATAATATCCGGTCCCGTCCAACTTTCTTGAAGCATGTTTACCGTAAACTGGGTCGCCTGACCATCCGTAGCCTTTAATAGTGTCTTCGTCATCGAACTGGATTTCTTCTGTTGAATAGTAGCACAGGCCGTCAAGAAAATCACCCGCACAGAGAAGGACCAGCTCATCCTTTGTTCCCGTTGGATTGGTATCCGGAATATAAAATCGTTCGCCTTCATGGGAGTACGGCTCCTCATCTGTGCCTTCCCAGATTATCAGGATATACTGCCCTTCCGTAACTTCAATATCTTGCCCCCCTGTAATCGGGAGATCTGTGCCGTCGAGATCAGTTACCAAGAAATTCCGGATACTTCCGCTTTTTGTAATATACAGCTCGACCCAGTCTTCACCAATTTCATCTCCCGCATCGATGCTGTATTCCGTAATTATTGCCTGCGCGTCGTAGTCGGATGTCCCCGAACCTCCCGATTCGTCGCTGCTGGCCGCTCCGGGTGTTCCGCATGTTTCATCGAGCAGGTTTATCGAGACACTCTCTGTATACCAGGAACCGGCGTCCCATTCGATTGAGGTTGAAAATGTGTATCTCGACATTGAGGATTTGAGCTCGGAGGTGTTCGTACCATGTATGTAAGCTCCTCCATCTCCGGCTGTATCAAAGATTATATTTTCGTAATTTTTTAATACAAAAGGCCCGAATGCGGAGTTTGGCATGGCTAAACTCGAATCAGCGTAATCTATCGGGGCCGATATTGCGGTATTTTCACTACCCTGATCGTAATTGGAAATTAGAAATAGTGCCCCCGGACCTATTTTTCCGGAGAAAAAGAATGAAATGCCTGTTCCTCCCGCGTTTTCGATCGACCAGTTATCAAGATAGAAAGTCCTGCCGGTTTTGTTGATCAATTCTATGTACTCATCCCGCCAGGTTTTCAGGGTGCCGGCCCACGCAATTTCATTTATGAGTATATCACCTGGTTCAGGCGGCATCCCCTCATCAATGATTAAAATATCAGTTTTTGCCGTTTCGTTATTATCGTTGTAAGCGACAATTGTGAGGATTGTATCCCCGGAGACATCCGGAGGGGAAAAGAGCACAAGTTTACCCGTTTCCGGCAGGAATAGGTCTTCAAATGGGGGCTCTGTTTTCCAGGAAATATCACCGGTGCCGCCCTGTGCCTGAATACGGGTGGGTTCTGTATCAAGGATTTCATACTTATCCGGTATTATAAAAAGATCCTCCGGGGATTCTCCTTCAGGACTGCCCGGTTCATCTGAATCAGTCCTTATTGGGGTGTCAATCTTTGTGCATCCGGACCCGTTCAGGAAGATAGACAGTACAATAATTATTATGAAGAGAATAGATATCCTCATTCCATTTATCCATTCATGGTTTTATCTATTAATATGCTGGTATTTTGTACCAGAATTTATTACCGCAAACAAATAAATATTTAGGCAAAAACCATAGGCGAGTAATAAAATCTCATAATGATTTGAAGTTTACTTGCCTATTTTTCATTATTAAACAACCTTTGAGAGGATAAAATTTCAAAAAGACAGGTCTTTTATTTTATAAGATAAAAGTAATCGTGTCAACTTTAGAATTTGCAAAACAACCTCAATTATATTAATTTTAATCTTAGATATAGATATAGAAAAGGAGGGCTTATGGTTCTCAGAAGAGGGACTTTCGCGTTAATTATTGTTGTAATTGTACTATTAATACTGACAGGCTGCGCCCCGGGAGATTATCGCTGGGACCAGGATATTACTCCAGGCAGCGAGGCGGGATTCTGGGCGGGATTCTGGCATGGTTTAATTATCATTATCACCTTTATTATAAGTCTGTTTACCGATAAGGTTGGTATTTATGAATTGAACAATACAGGGTGGCCATATAATCTCGGCTTTATAATAGGCCTGCTTATTTCGCTGGGCGGCGGTTTGAAAGGTATTAAAATCAAAAAAAAGAGGCGCAAGGCTAAGAAATTTGACTGGGACGAAATTGCGGAAAAAGTCGAGGAAAAAGTACGCACCGGAATCAAAGCCTGGCTGGATGATACCGGTAAAGAAGAGAAAGGAAAGGAATGGCAGGAAATAGCGGAAAAGATTGAAGAAAAGATTAAAAAGGTCCTCAGAGAATGGACTGAAAAGGAATAAGTTAGAGTAACTTTTTATGTTTCCCTGCTGTAATTTAATCGGTTCCCGGGCAGATGAAGATTATTTCTCAACATTTAGAGTACGCGCATGAATGACAGATAACACAGCCGCTTTCATGTTCCAGGATACTCCCGCAATCAGGGCACATACCTGCTATGTTCTTTGTTTGAGCATCGGATTGAAAGTTGAAGTCAAGCTGCTCGTGAAATAAGACATCCTCTTCGGCTTCTTTAGAATGGATCTTCTCTTCGTTTTCATTATTGTAGAAATTTTCGAGGTAATGTTCCAGAACTTTTGCCAGAGCGTCTGAACATGACAGGATTTTTCCCCCATTCTGAGGAAGCAGGGAAGGAGACGGGCATCTCATCCCCTTGAGCTGTTTAACTATGGAATGAGGATCAACATTTGACCGTAAGGCCATCGAGATAAGGCGCGCGTGGGCGTCGATCTGGGAGGCGGCACAT
>DAOVJS010000032.1 GCA_030673105.1 Spirochaetota bacterium | reverse complement strand
TTATATTGGAATTGACTGTTGAGGAAAAGTAGATCGAATGTTGTGTCCTCCGAGGTTATAAAAATTAACCGTTATGCGTAATTTCGGGACAAAGGATAGGCTGATAATCTATGATATTTTCTTAACTTTATAAATTCTTTTGCTAGTGTATATTCTTTTTCTAATGCTTCATACTCTTTTGCAAACTCTTTATTTTTCATCTCGCTTTTCAGAAGATCATTGAAATCGTATTCTTTTAATTCATCCATTGTGTTTCTCCATTATATGCAATTTTGCAAAATCCGTGATGAAAAGTAAGATTCTATTAGCAGGTAGTATAGTAAACAACATGTAATAAATTGACAAACAATTTGGTATTGCTGGAGAATATTCGTTGCCATAGTGCACACAATGTGAAATATTTTGGATTGTGAAAAAAATTATTTGGGAGGAAAAGAATGAATTCAAATTACACAAAAGAAGAATTAGAACTAATTGAATCAATTGAAAAAGATGAATGGGTTTCTATAAAAAACGTAAAGGAAGAAAAAAAGCGATTTCAGTCATATGCACAAGCAACACTTAAAAAGGACAAACGAGTAAACATAAGGATTTCAGAAAGGGATTTAGAAAACCTTCAGAGAAAAGCGGTAGATGAGGGGATTCCGTACCAAACCTTTATTTCAAGTATTCTGCACAAATACATAAATGGTAGATTAGTAGATAAAGAGCAGATAAATCATTTGTTAAAGAAATAAAATAAATTTAGCAAATTGCCATGCTTAGGTAGATAAGCCAAAGATTGCGAGGGAATTATGGAGATTAAAGAAGGTTATTCAAGCCCTCGATCAAGCTGGAATCCAATATATGATAACAGGTTCTGTCGTTTCAAGCTTGCAAGGTGAACCGAGGTCTACCCATGATATAGATATGGTCGTTGCTATTCAAAGCTCGAAGGCTCAGGACCAAAAAATACATTTCAATCATTTGCCGGAGCTTTTATCCGGAGCGGCTACTATGTGCCTATTTCCAGCAGATGGTGCAATGTCTAAAATGATGTCTAACATAGCAACCTTCCGGTTCTACGAGGAACTCAACGATTTTTTTGCAAAAGGTAAAAGAAAAGCAACTATCCCTGTTTATTTCAGAGGGAATCCTACGGTAAAAGATATTATAGAATCGATTGGAGTACCCCATACAGAAGTAGACCTCATACTGGTGAACAGCAAATCAGTCAATTTCTCTTATCATCTCAAAAATGGTGACAGAGTTTCCGTTTACCCTGTATTTGAGAGCCTTGACATCTCAAACGTTACTCATTTACGGGCAAAACCCTTACGCCAGCCAAAATATATCCTGGATGTTCATCTGGGAAAACTGGCTAAATATCTAAGAATGCTCGGTTTTGATACACGTTATAAGAATAATTATCATGATAGCCAAATTGTGAGCATAGCCGGGAATGAAAAACGTATTATACTCACAAGGGATATTGGCATCCTGAAGATTAAAAAAGTGACATGCGGGTACTGGATCAGGTCTCAAAATCCTAAAAAACAGCTTCAGGAAGTGATAGGCCACTTCGATCTTTATTCAAGTATCAAGCCCTTCCACCGATGCATGGACTGCAATGGAATAATCAAGAAAGTGAAAAAGGAATCCATCCACGATAATATGGAAGAGAAGACAAAGAAATATTACAATGAGTTCTACCGGTGCAAATCCTGCGGCAAAATATACTGGCAAGGTTCTCACTACGACAGGATGAAAAAGTTCATAGAGGATTTAAAGGGCATGGACTCCGCTTGAGTGTGCGGCTGCCCTGGAGGGCTGCCTTAAAAGTATTTTAGTACTATATTGAGGATCTCAATAATAACTGCTATTAAAGATACCGAAAAAGTTATCACTACAAATGTTTTTAACTTTGATATTTTACCGGTTTGCTGTTGCAGCATTTCCGAAGTAAAATTTTTTAAATCGTCTAATTTTTGAAAAATCTCAGGACCGCCTATTTCCTTAAGCATTGAAATAACTTCCTGGCTTCCTTTCACAGCACCTTCGGTCGATTGTATCAAGTGTGTTAAATCTTTTCGAACTGCAGAAAGATTTCTTTGCGTGTCTTGATAAGACTCAGTCTCTGAACGAAGCTTTTTCAATGTTTCAGCAATTTCAACTGCTGTCTTTTCAGCTTGTAAAAATATTTTGACTTCATTATCCACTTTTCCCTCCATTTCATGTTAATATTTCTATACACTTTTCATTAATTCTATCAAGTAAGAACCAGGCTGGTATAACGGCTATAAATTCAGGTAAATTTTTAATCATCAGTCTAGCAAACGCTTCACTTTTATAAATAGATAACAATTCCTTTATGATATTGATTGTTAACCCATTATCACGCTGTAAAACGTAGGAAATACCCCAAATAGCAAATTCATATACAATATTCTCATTAATTTTATATGTAAGTAAAGCAGAATCGATTGCAGTAATAAAGTTTTGTTGTGCAACTTCGCTGTTTATATCTTTCACATACAATTCTGAAAGTGATCGCAGCATAAGTAAACCTGGATGATCCGGATAGGATTCAAGATATCGGATCACCTGGCCTCTTAATTCAGCCGCTTCATTTGGTGAACGTATTACTGCAAAAACATCCATTGTATTACTAAAATTTGTCACTTCAGAGTTTAATATTTCTTCAAGACCCTCTGAAAACGCGGTAGCTTCTAAATAATTCAGCATCCGTTTTCTTATAGAAGCGTCTGTATTTGCCTCAGTGCACGCGAGAAGCATTTCAGAAAGAGCTCTCCTTCTTCCTCTTTCAATTACATCATATATAAAAATTAATAAAATTTTAATAACCCCATTTAAAAATTCATAAAAAGGCAAATTGAAATAACTTTTTACTTTGTCAATTTCAGTTTTTCTCCTGCTGCTTAAATAACCTGCAATATAATTGCCGTAGGCTTCAATAATATCTTCCTTGTCAGCGCCTGTAAGTTCTATAACAAATTCGTATTTTGAATAATCAATTGTATAATCTGAAATAAGACCAATAAGCAATAACCGATGTAATGCTTTTTCAATTCGATTTCTTTCCTCTTTGGAAACAGTTATGGTGGTTTTTCTTTTTACTGTAATATCCCCTATGTATTGAAGAAGCATTTCAATATCTTTTCTTTCCCGGTCAATTCCACGGAATGCATTTTTATGAAAGAAAAGCATTCTTGTAATATCGTCCGCTTCTTCCCATCCTGTACTTTCAATGATTCTATTAATTTCCTCAACACCAGTCCTCGGATTTAATAATTTTTCTGCCCTTTTTGAATCATCAGCTGAAACTATCAAACAACAATAAGCTGTACGCCTATCCCGGCCTGCACGTCCTGCCTCCTGATAAAAAGCTTCTATTGATGACGGAAGACCATAATGAACAGTGTATCTTATATTCGGCTTGTCAATGCCCATTCCAAATGCTTTTGTACACACCATAAGTGGAGTTTTATTCCTTTTAAATGATTTTGAAACAGCCTGTTTCATTATATTATAGGTATCATCATGTATTGATTTTGGTGCTTTTCCGCTATAATATTCAGAGTGTATTCCTAAATCATTCTTGATATTTTGAGATAATTCTACTATCCCAAACTTACCATTTACGTGAGGGCAAAATATAAGTCCCGAATATGTTTCTTTCCCTTTTGCCTGATATAATGTTGAGCCTGTTGTATTGAACAAATTTGGCAATACTTGACCCAAATATCCTTTCAACCGAGAAAGTTTTTCACCGGATTTTGAATGGATTATGTTAAATTTCAATTCCTGTCTATCAAATGACTTTGGCGTAATCATAGCATCAAAGTCTTCTATTTTGAGTTCGCGCTGGACATCTTTTAATACTGCTCTTGAAGCCGTTCCAGTCAGGGCCACTATTGGCGGGACATGACCGGCCGATTCACAGTACGTTCGAGCGGTTCTTCCTATGTTCAAATATGCAGTTCTAAAATCATGTCCCCATTCTGAGACACAATGTGCCTCATCTACAACTATTAGCGAAATGGGTGTATGGACTGTAAGAAAACGAAGCGAATTACGAAATGCTATAGTTTGGAAACGTTCTGGTGCAACATACGCGAAAAGATATTCGCCCTGTCCAAACAAATTCATCGCACGCATTTTATCTTCAATATTGCTAATTTGACTTGTTAATGCAATACATCTGTCAATACCCATAAATGAGAGATTATCAATTTGATCATTCATTAAAGAGATAATAGGATCAATGACCACCGTCCTGCCTGGAAGTAGAAAAAATGAAAGCTGATACACAAGCGATTTTCCTGCCCCTGTTGGTAGAAGCATTAATACATCATCACCTAATAGTACTCTTGAAAGACCTTTATATTGACCTTCCCGAAAATGTTCTTTCCTGAATAAATAATTCAAGAAGTATTCCAACGCTTCTTCGTTGGGTATATTAAGTTTTTCTTTAGGAGGGGAAGTCGGTTGAGTTGTAAATGCTATATCATGGGGGAAATATATATCTTGAATATAGAAATTTTTCGCACCAATAATCTTATGATTTAAAAAAGAAATATTTATTGAGAAATTATTAATCTTTTTTGAATCCTCCGAACTTAGTTTAAACGTAGGAATTCCATCATTTAGATTTATCCGATAAAGATCGCAGACGTTTTTATAAAGTTCAAAAAAATCAAGGAGAGATTTTTCAAAAATGAATATACTCTCATCCCTGGAAAAAATACCCAGCTGTTCAATATCAGAAAAAATAGTCCATGATGCTGGATCCTTGGAAAAAAAGTATCCGCTTTGCAAAGCCTGTAGTATAGTTATCTGAATCTTATGTGTAATATTAATCGCGATCATGAATTTAAGATTGTCGATTCCCTCAGAATTTATCTGTTTTTCAATATTATCCTGTAAATGAGATATTTTATTTTGTAAAATTGATAACTGCCGACCTGTTCCATTCTGAATTTCTAATGCTGGAATCCTGACTACAGAGTAACCATTTTCTTGTAACATTTGATCACGGCTATTATCTGCGCTTTTATGCTCCCTGTGCTGATCACCATCAACTTCAACAACTATTTTTTCGTCCAGTCCAGGATGGAAAATGCAAAAATCTACTTTTTGATTCCCCCACGAATCCAACACTGAACCCGGCTGAACAAGACTTGACAATTCAACCCTGGGTATAACAAACCTTTTATATGTGTTTCCTAGAAATATTGGTAATAATTCCATGAATAATTTTTTTTCTTCATTGCTATCAAACCACTGGTGAGAAAAACAATCATGGTTAGTATTACTGATAATGAACCTGATTGTATCAGATGTAATATTATTAAGCTGCTTCTTGTTGAACAACGATACCAAATGTTTCTCCAGTTCAGGAGATAAATATGTAATTCTCCCTCTTGTTAATATTTTCTCCATAACGGAAATGATATGTGATTCTTTTTCTGTTAATAAAAAATTACCATCAACTAAAGGAAAATCTACTCTCCATTGAGAAAAAGCTTTTAACAATTCTTCATTTATCTCATCATTTCTGATTTTCTCCATTAAATTTTCAGGTACAATACATGTTTGAAAAAATCGTACTTGAAATGATTGTAATTTAGGTCGGGCTATGAGCATACGGGGAAAAACCAGGACCTTTTTATCATCAATAAAATATGTCTCATCATATGGCCGTGTTTCTTTACACCCCGGATATCTTGAACATCCATAAAACTGTTTCCCGGTATTGGGTCCTCTTCTTGCTGTACGAAGGACCATTGGTGCTCCACAATTTGGATTTGGGCAATAAACCTCGGTCATCTTTATCCTCCAGAAAATTGATAAACGTGCGTTAATAATTAAAACTCTATCCGGCTCTTCTCTTTGTTTATTTTGAAGCATTAAATATTTAAACACAGCTTATCAGATTTTTCTTTTCAAAAGGTATGAACGATAGGTAGAGTTCCCAATAAATAACGTAGTTTTATTTGATCAGTATCGCCTTGTAATATATAATTAGGCTGTCCCTGTATTGTGCTATATTTGTTATCGATTTTGTTATCCCTTAAAAAATCGGCAGGTAAACTTCGGACAGTGAATGAGAACATGAAAACCCCTGTTGTGCTTCTGTTGAGCGGTCTTAAACTGGAACAAAAAACTTCCTTTTCCCGCCAGCTCCGGCTTCTTGCTCAATTCCTCAATAAGAGAGGCGTAAAAACACACCTGAAGGGCCCCGGCATCGGATCAACCACCGATAATGGCGTAGTTGAACAAAAGGATTTTGAAGATATTTCAGAGCTCATCCGGGAAACAGGTGCCGCGGCAGCTATTCTTCTCGGATACCCCGACCAGTTTCCATTCCTGCATATGGAAAATATACCCTCAATACCCTTTTTTCTGTGGGCCCAGTTTTCACGGCCGCCCTTCCTTAAGTCAATCGGTACTTCAATTCCTGTCCCTCTCACCGAAAAAACCGGAACTTTTCTTATTGATTCAGATATTAGAAACACCGGCCCCGTCATTCCACACGGTGCTGATACATCAGTTTTTACTCAAATGCAGGTTAAAGAACGTAACAGAAGAAGGAATGAATGGGGTTTAAAAAACAGGTTTGTGATCGGTGCCATCGGAGCAAACACATTACGGAAACGATTCAAAAGCATAATCGAAACCTTTGCCCGTTTTTACAGACAGAGGCAGGAGGGGTTTCTCCTGATAAAAACGGACAGGGCGGTCTCAATAGACGGTATTGATCTGCAGTTACTTGCTAAAAAATCAGGAGCTCAGAAGGCGGTAAAAATTATAACAGATGAGCTGACAGACCATCAGCTGTGTAGAGTTTACAACATGATGGATATCTATCTAAACCTGTCAGAATGGGAGGGTTTTTGCATTCCTGTCATCGAAGCAATGGCATGCGGAATCCCCGTTTCCGCCCAGCCGATTCAGGGCCCGGGAGAAATCATCCCATATAAAGATCTTATTATTCCCGGCAGCAGTGTCATCAGAGAAGAAGGCAGAGTCCTGTATCACGCTGACCCGGATGCCGCATCCCGTCTGCTTTTAAATGCTTCCCAAAATCCGCTGCTACTCAGAAACCTCAGCGAAAAGGGAAAGAGGGAAGCAGAAAAAAGGTTTGATATCCGTACTGTGGCGGCGCAGTGGGAGAAGTTAATCTTGAAAATCAACAGCCCTGATAAGGGCGAAGCCCCCGGGTTATTCTTTTTGAATATCTAGCCATTTGACAATTACAGCCTTAAATGATATTTTTAATAAAACAGCAACTACTCTTCCCGGGATAAGGATATTGTCACTATACTGCGTTCATTTCAAGTGGAAAGAAAAGGAAATAAAATTAACCGCCAAAAGCCTTGACCTTACCCATCCCTACTTTGTGTCAATAAAAGACATTTTACTCCCCACAGGGAAAAAGCTGATAATCGATCCCTCAGAGGATGATATCCGAAAAGAGTTCGGTAAAGCCAACCATATAATGATCCCCTTTCAATCGGTAATTTTAATTGAAGAGCTGCCGGATGAAGAAAAATCAAAGGTCATGCCCTTTGAACAGATCGCAGAAGATGGCAAAAAAAAGGAGGATCAATATGAGTGAGCTGCTTAAGAATGATAAAAGCCGTCAGGAAAAGCTGAAAGAGATTGTGAAAGAACTTCATGAAGGAAGCGATATCAAGGCGGTGCAGAGACGTTTCGCTGATCTTATAAAGGATGTAAGCCCGCAGGAAATTGCTGAGATGGAGCAGGGACTAATTGCTGAAGGAATTCCAGTTGAACAGGTTCAGAAAGTATGCGATGTTCACGTTAAGGTGTTCGAAGAAACGCTTGGAAAACAAAAGAAGTCAAAAACCATGCCGGGTCATCCGGTACATACCTACCTGAAAGAAAACAGGGCTGCGAAAGAGATTACCAGGAGCCTTCGCAGGTTGTTGAAAAAAGTATCAAAGGGCCAAAAAGTTGATGAGTTTGAGAAAGAGTTGAGCCGGCTCAAAGGCATAGAGATTCATTATCAGCGGAAGGAAAATCAGCTCTTCCCCTATCTGGAAATTGTGAACTTTACAGGACCATCCAAGGTTATGTGGGGCAAGCACGATGAGATCCGTGCTCAAATCCGGGATTTTGAGTCCGCGTATAAATCACAAAACTGGACACAGTTCAATTCTAAAGGCCGCGAGTTGTTCAGAGCGATAGGAAGAATGATTTTTATGGAGGAGAAAATCCTATTTCCTACATCCCTGAAAAAGCTTTCCGAAGAGCAATGGGCACAGATCCGTAAAGGCGAAGCTGAGATCGGATATGCCTGGGTTCAACCTGGAAATCTCTGGGATCCTTCAATCGTGACCGTAAGGAAAGCTGCTCAAGGCCCTGATAATCAGAAATCCGGCAGATCAGATGCCCGGGACACTGTCATAAAGGAGAGTTTTAAACTTGATGTTGGCAAGCTCACCGGTGAGCAGATCAATCTAATGCTGAAGAACCTTCCAATGGACATAACCTTTGTGGATGAAAATGACAGGGTCCGCTACTATTCCGGGGGGAAAGAAAGGATTTTTCCGAGGAGTCCCGCGGTTATCGGCCGGGAGGTTAAAAACTGTCACCCGCCCAAGAGTGTGCATATCGTTGAAAAGATATTACAAAGCTTCAAGAAAAAGGAGAAAACAGAGGCCGAATTCTGGCTTACTCTGAAAAATAGATTTATCCACATAAGATATTTCCCTCTCTATGATGATAAAGGAGAGTACAGAGGAGTAATTGAAATGAGTCAGGATGTTACAGGCATCAGGGGCCTGAAAGGAGAAAGAACACTTCTCGACTGGTAGAATTACATCGTGTTGCCCGGGTTCTCCCGGTTCCAGCAGGAATTAAGATGCTCATTAACGCAGACAAAAAGGAATTTCAAATCATCCGGAGGATAATGCATGAAAATCAAATCATCTATAACAAATTATTCAAGGGAACAGGCAAGAGAAATGGCGTATCAGCTTGGCGAGGAGTACGAGAAAAAAGCCCATTATTGCCCTCAGGCCTCTCTTGCGGCCTTACAGGACGTCTTTCATTTTAAAGATGATGCACTTTTTAAATCATTGTTTGGATTTCATGGCGGGGCCGGAGATAGTGGTATTGGTATGTGCGGTGCCTTAGTTGGAGGTGTTGCTGCATTAAGCTATTTTTTTGGACGTACAAGGTCTGAATTTGATCTAGCCATTGGAAATTGCCATGCGACCGGCCTTGTAAAAAAATTAGTCGATCTTTTTAATAAAGAATTTGAGGGTATCAGGTGCAGAGATTGCCAAAAGAAGATGTTTGGGCGTGAACTTGATTTCTGGAAAGAAGAAGATCTGGAATTATTTGAAGAAATGAATGGTCATGGGGAAAAATGTCCTCATGTTGTAGGCACAGGGGCCTCGTTAGCAGCAGGGGTAATATGGGATGAACTTCACAATCCTGAGCGTATAGCTAAAATTATACCTGTTACAAAATGTTAATAACCCGGATTCTACATTAAGCGAATGGGTTTTCCCACAAAGAATTTATAGGTCTACCGGCCCGGGCAGATTGAGAGGCACCTGCCGCAGTAAGGAATTAAACCGACATAAATCTTCATCCGTTCCTGCCACGGGTCCACCTGTTTTTTATACTCCAGCAGTTCCTCAGAGCCGGGTTCACGCGCCGGCATCGGGATGTCTCTGTAGCCTCCGGTGCTCTTGAGCATCCCGCTGCATCCCCACCTGCACCTCCATCCTGTTATCTTCGAGTATTCAACAACTTTCCCGCCTATTTTAACTGTGACCTTTTCATTTATGTCTCCGGGAATGGCGCCGGTTGGACACGCGTCAGCGCATTGAAATCCACAGGCCTCAGGTTCACAAAGTCTTTCTTCCAGTACCGGATCCGGTTCAAGCGGCGCGTTTGTAACAATAGTTGTCATCTTCTGTCTGGCCCCGTATTGAGTAGTAATGAAAAGGTTATGCCAGCCTATATCCCCCAGTCCGCAGGCAACACCTGCGTGCCTGTGGGAAATATCACCAGGTCCGCCGGGGTACTCTTTTGTGGGCTTCTGAAAATGAGGCATATTTGCAGGAAAGGGATATGCCCTGTAATCAAAATTTTCGAGAAACTTTGCTCCAAGATAGGCAAGTTTATCCAGCTGCGGGTTAATTATACTCAGCGTGAACATCTGATAGGAATGATAGGAAGAAGGCGCCTGGTTGTCTCGAACACTTCTGGCGATAAGATCACAGGCAGCCTCGTTTATATGCAATCCGATTGAGATCACAGTAACAGCATCCGGCAGGTATCTTGAGGGATTCATAATATCAGGAGCGCCCTCAAGCCTGCTGACAGATCCGAAACCAACAAGATCCGCCCCCTGGCCTTTTAAGTAAGCCCTTAATTCCTCTGTCAACTGTGTGCCCCTGATTTTCTGACCACCTGTTCCAGACTTCTTCCGGCCTGGTGTAATCTCTGGTTTTTGAGTTGAAGGATCCATCCTTACACCCCCTGTATTCTAAAAAGTTGTGTTAAAAAAAGCTTAACAATTTAATGTCACTTTTCTTAATTCAGGCTGTCCCTTAACATATAAAATGGCTATTAAAATCAATATTCTGTATAATATATAGCATCAAATTTATAATCTGTATGTATGGGACAGCCTAATTAGAGGTTGTTGGACAGCCTCAATTATTAATATTTTATAGTACAAATTAAAGTATATACAGGTAAATTTACAATCAGCCTGGTATAATATATATGTTTTTAACATTATAAGTATATTAAGTCATTTACCAATAAGAAAGGTATAGAACATGCGCGAATTGATGGAAGCAGCTGTGCTGCACGCACCGGGTGATCTAAGAGTGGAAACAGTGTTGACACCCGGAAAAATCGGGGGTAAAGAAGTTCTGGTAAAAGTAAGGGCAGCGGGGATATGCGGCTCTGACATAGACAGGATAATGAAGACCGGCACATACAGCTTCCCCACAATACCCGGACACGAATTTTGCGGAGAGATCGAAGAAACAGGTCGTGAAATTGATGACTATAAAAAAGGGGATAGGGTTCTGGTGGTTCCTCTGCTGCCCTGCTTCAGGTGTGAGTTCTGCCGGCAGGGTAATTTCGGATTATGTGATGATTACAACTATCTTGGATCCAGAACGGACGGCGGCTTTGCCCGGTTTGTGAAGGCCCCTGCCAGGAACTTAATCAGATTGCCGGATGAAGTCAGTTTCAGACAGGGAGCCTGCATTGAACCGGCCGCGGTTACCCTTCACGGAATAAAAAAAATAAATGTAAGCACCGGAGACACGGTTGCAGTCATCGGCTGCGGCACGCTGGGGCTTTTTGCCGTACAGCTTGCAAAAATCAGCGGTTCAACCAGGGTAATTGCTATAGATATAGCTTCTGATAAGCTTGAACTTGCAGACCTTATAGGAGCAGATGAGACCGTGAATGCCGCAGAAAGTGATCCTGTTGAGTCAGTAAAAAGGATTACTGGCAACAGGGGCGTGGATGTCGCTGTTGAAGCGGCAGGCAGCAGCCGAACTCAGGATCAGTGCCTGAGAATTACAAAAAAAAATGGAAATATTCTATACCTCGGGACAGTCCACAGCGATGTGGTCATTCCACGTGAATCTTCCGAGCGCATTGTCCGTTATGAGCTTACCATAAAAGGGGCATGGAACTCATGTTCCGCTCCCTTTCCGGGAACAGAGTGGCACGATGCCCTGGAATACGTTAAAAAGGGAAGTTTAAAGATAGATCCCCTGATTACCCATGAATTTGAGCTGAAAGAAGCTCCTCGGGTATTCAGCGATCTTGCTAACAAAAAATACTCTTTTACAAAAGTAATTTTTAAGATGAATTAAACGCTCTTATGCAATTGCTATGTAACTTTTACCCGACCTAACTATATTACTTCTAAAGTTATAACCGGATTTTTCACTTAGAATGATAGATGAATTTATTAAAAAGGTCTCAGGATCAGTCCGGATTTGGCAGCGAGTATTTATTAAAAAAGCCTCAGTGTCAGTCCAGATTTGGCAGCGAGTTTCCGATAAATATACTATAATTTATGTGTAAGCCCGGGATACTTCCTTGAACATATCAAATAATTGAGGCTGATCGGGTATATAAAATGATTGTCCTGGATGAATATAAGCTGAATCTGCTATTCAAGGAAATTGCAAGCGGTTTTACACACAGCCCGGTTGAAGTCCTTATCTTTTTTATCCTGGTCTTGAGTATTTTTGCTCCTTTTATTTTTATATACATTTATCAGTTAAAGCAAAGCAGAGCTATAGAAAGCTGTAGAGCACAGAAGATCTACAATCAACTTATCAACGATAAGGTTTTCAACCGGTCCGACGTAGATGTTCTCGCGCAAATGGCGAAATACCTTAAAGCTTTTCAGAAAAAAAATCTGCTTCTGGAAAACCTTTCTACCTTCAATGCCTGCGCATGTAGACTCAGAAAAGAGAAGCAGGTTCCCCAGACTTCCATTTCCGCGCTTCGCCTGAAACTTAGCTTTAAAAAACTGGACCCTGAGACAGTCCCTCACTCCAGTGCCAATCTGCCGGAGGACATGCCAATCCTGATGATCCAGAAGAATAAAAAACAGAGCAGCGGAAAACTTCTAAAATCAGAATCCAACTCGCTTGTGATTGAGCTGGAATCCGGAGGTGTAATTTCCAGAACCCGTTCGCCAATTCAAATCTATTTTCAGAATCACACAGGTCTATTCTCTTTTTCCACATATGTTCAAAACTGCAGGAACGGATTGATAAAGGTCGCGCATTCAGAAAACATCAAACGGCTCCAGAGGAGGAAGTTCTACAGGAAAAAACTCAAGCTCCCTGTTTATGTAAAACCGTCAGGATCACATGAGCGGCCGGTTCATTCTACTTTTATAGATCTGGGCGGGGGAGGGGCAAGCCTGAACAACATCGGAAGATATTTCCAGCCAAAAGACCGTATTGACCTATCCTTTTCTACGTCCGGAGAGTCACAATTTAAACTAAAAGCTGTGATATTACGTGTGTCCGCGGATGAGCAGATACTTCATGTGGCCTTCGGCTACATACCCGATTCCAAGCGTGACCGGATTATAGCTTATCTTTTTAACAGGAATAAATAGGCAAGTAAACTTGTTAATCATGTGTCTGAATTACATCGAATACAAATTCTGGTAAAACTTCAGGTCTTGACAGCATAAAGATTAAGCACCTTTTCGGAACCTGTTGAACGTCCTTACAGTCGCGAGTACATTTTCATCCCGATATGCAAGACCTGCTATCCCAACCTTGATTCTTTTCATGCTTATACTCCTTTCTCACACAACGTTCTAATCATGGGTGTCAGTGAAACAGGGCCTTCCTCACCTATAACAAAGCCCTCCTCTATCCGGTTGGACCCTGCCGGATGACCGAACAGGCTTATGTCTGAATTAACGCACATCCCGGCCTTGAAAGGATAATCCGCTTCCTCATCGGGATAGGGCGATTCCGCCTCGGCCAATCCTATCCCGTGCATTGGCGGATAAACATCATACTTCTCAAGATTGTGTTTTTTAAATACCTTTTTCACAGCCCGCACCATCTCTTTTGCGATGATATCCTCTTTGAGATATTTTAGCTGAACGTTTGCGGCTTCCAGAAGCACGTTCAAAATTCTCTTCTGTTCATCAGAGGCCTTACCGGCCACGAACGGGTATTCTACCGTTGATACATACCCCTGGTATTGAACGGCTAAGGAAGCCATGACCATTTCTCCATCAGCGACCACTTTTGTTGTGGGACGGCCGATTATTGTATCCGCACGTTTCCCGCTTCCAAATACCATAAAATTGATGTCTTCAGCACCGGCCCTCCGCGCGGCACCTTCTCCGGCTCCAGCGGCTTCCAGTTCCGTGCTGCCTGGAACCGCTTCAGCCATGAGTCTATCATACCCGGCGCAGGCAATTCGGCCGCACTCTTTCAGGCATTCAATCTCCGCGGCGCTTTTTATGATTCTCATATTGTAAAGAATGTCATCACAGTTAATTATTTCCATGCCTGTAACAGCATTCTGAATTCGCTTCAGAATCGGCTCCGGCATATCCCAGTACCCCACCAGGCCCAGCCTTTTTCCTCCCTTGAGTGTTTCACCCAATATGTCACTGAAATTTGAAAAGGTCGCTAAAGGGAAATCTATTTCTTCAGGAACCGACACACAGGCAAGTTCTTTCACGTTTCGGTAATCCTCCCAGACTGACATCTCCCGGGCATATTGTTCCCCTTCAGGAGCAGCTGCCAGAATCGGAATTCCCTTACGAGGGATGAAACAGACACCTCTTTCAAAAATAGGCCAGAAATTGCTTACATAGCGCAGGTTCTCCTTTCGATACTCATCTCCGTATACTGCAATGCAGCTTAAGTTCTGCTTTTTTAATGCCTCCTGTATACGCTCTATTCTCCGGATAAATTCCTCTTTTGATATTTTAACCATAAATTACTCCTTTTAAAAAAATAATTTTAATTTTCTTGACAGATATTTAAAAAGTATACCCGTGAAAAGCACTATCCAAATTAGACACCAGTTTCTCCCAAATATCAATAAATTTTTAGTATCAGGTTTCATAGGTTATCTATTAAATAACTTACGATGCTCTTTTTTACACTGTCCCACATCTTTAATTTCTTTAACAATAATATCTAAGGGGACAGCGCCAGGAAAATATAAGGGCCCGAAGAAAATCAGGTTGAAACTTTATCTGAAAAGAAGTCTAAACAGACCTGGGCCGGATAGAGCTGAATCTAACCGTGGTTTTTAATGGGGTTAAAAAGAAGTTATATTTATTTCCCCCTATCGATTGTTTTCCTTTTTTGTGCTGACAATTCGGCCTTACGGAGGCGTATAGAACTCGGTGTAACTTCCATAAGCTCATTGCCCCGGATAAACTGAACAGCCTTTTCAAGGGTTAAAGGGATTATCGGAGATAGAACTACCGCATCATCTTTACCGGCTGCCCGTATGTTCGAAAGTTTCTTTGTTTTACAGGGGTTTACATTCAGATCGTTTTCCCTGTTGTGTTCACCGATGATCATACCTTCATAAACAGGGTCACCGGGCATAACAAAAAGGTTGCCCCGGGGCTCAAGATTGAATAACGCGTATGGCACGGCCGTGCCCTGACGGTCCGATACCAGGGACCCGGTAAAACGCTCTTGAAAATCCCCCCGGTATTTCTCATAACCTGAAAGGTAGGAGTTGAAGATACCTGTCCCTTTTGTATCAGTCAGAAATTCATCCCGGTACCCTATTAAAGCTCTTGAGGGTACACTGAACTCCATCCTGATCCTTCCTGTTTCATGGTTGACCATATTTAACATTAGTCCCTTCCGCCGGGACAATTTTTCTGTTACTACACCAATAAAAGATTTTTCGCAATCAACAAAAAGATGTTCGATAGGTTCCAGCTTTTCACCGTCTTTAAAATGATAAATAACCTCCGGCCGCCCAAC